>JAENVT010000103.1 GCA_016650435.1 Ilumatobacteraceae bacterium | reverse complement strand
CTTGCGAGAGTGCATTGACCTTCGGATTGTTCAGCGTGACGATGGCCACGCCATCATCCCGACGTTCGACCAACACCAATTCTCCCATCCCGCCACCCTACGCAACCTGCAACGGCGCAACCCCAGGTCGCACATGTGAGTCAGGTGTACCCGTCAGGGACTGAACCGGCTCACATGTCGTCCCGTCAACGCGTGGTTCCGGTTTGGGCGTGCCACCGTTGCTTCTTTGGTTGATGCCTCCCGCGACGCCAGAGCCCGACATTCATCAGCTGATGGCCGCCCAGCATGGTGCTGCCTCCACCAACCAAGTGCGTCAAAGCCTCCGATGGCGTCAGCAGAACGCACTACTGGACAGTCGAGTGTGGCAACGCTCTGACAAGCGAGTGGTGACAAGCCGATCGACGCCCGACACATGGCAACAACGCGTGATGGTCGCCACCTTGGCCACACGTGGAGTCGCCTCGCACGCGGCTGCCGCCAGGTTGCACGGATTCGACGGGTTCAATCGATCCGACGAGATCCACGTCGTTCTGAGATATCAGCAACGACGCCAGTCACATCAGGGCGCGCGAATTCACATCAGTCGCGTGTTCAACAGCGCTGATCAACTTCCCATAACAGGAATTCCCACGGTGATCGTCCCCGTGTGCCTCATCCAAATCGGCGAGCACTCAGACGCGGCGATGATCAAGGCCCTCGAGGGCACGATGCGAGATGGAATCAATTCGACGTGGATACGTCAGATAGCGGCTCGATACGACCGCCCGACCAGCTCCGCTACCCGGCGCCTCATTCGAGCGTTGGACGAACGAGTAGACAAGACGTTGCCTCGGAGCTGGTTTCAACGTCTCGCGTCCCGCGTGCTTGCCGATGTTGGAATCGCAACAGTCGACGAATATGCAATTCACGACGGTCGGAATCTCCTGGCCGAACTCGACTTGGCGATTCCCGAGTTGCAAATCGGCATCGAGTGCCAGAGCTGGAGATGGCATTCCACGCCCGAAGCGCAGCGGCGCGATGCCGCCCGAAAACGGAGCCTTCGGCGACTTGGATGGGAGATCCTTGACCTGTGGTGGAGCGATCTCGACCGGATGGACGACATCCTTTCAACCCTGCTGGTGGCAATCACCGACCGCCAGATCAGCCACATGTGAGTCCGGTGTCGCGCTCGATGCAACATCTGGCTCACATGTGAGGCGGAATAGTGCGACTGTGAGTCCGGTGTCGCGCTCGATGCAACATCTGGCTCACATGTGAGGCGGAATAGTGCGACTGTGAGTCCGGTGTCGCGCTCGATGCAACATCTGGCTCACATGTGAGGCAAGAGGAGCTAGCCGTCGATTCCGTTGAGCATTTCGTCGGCGGCGGTCCAGGGGTCGACGCGGTGTTCGGCGACCTCGAGTTGCAACTGGTCCCATCGCTCGCCAGTGGTCAATTCGCGGGCACGTTGTTCGAGGCGGCGGGCGACGATCTCGCGCAGCTCTTCGCCGACACGGAATTCACGGCGGCGGGCCAGTTCGCCTGAGGCTTCGATAGCCGCGCGGTGAGCGACCACCGCGGCCCAGTACTCGGCGATGCCTTCGTTGGTCGTGGCTATCACCGGCAGGATTGGTGGACGCCAGGCGCTGTCGTCGATCTCGGAAAGTTCGAGCATCTGTTCGAGATCGCGCCGCGTGTCGGCCACACCCTTGCGGTCGGCCTTGTTGATGACGAAGATGTCGGCGATTTCCATCAAGCCGGCCTTGTTGGCTTGTACCGAATCGCCCCAGCCAGGGTTGACGACGACGACAGTCGTGTCGGCTTTGCCGGCGATCTCGACCTCGACCTGGCCGACACCGACTGTCTCGATCAACGTCCACGGGCGACCAATCGCGTCGAGCAGTCGGGCCGCTTCCGGCGTCGCCAGCGACAGCCCGCCGAGATGACCGCGGGTCGCCATCGAACGGATGAAGACGCCGGGATCGGTGGCGTGGTCTTGCATGCGGACCCGGTCGCCGAGGATGGCTCCGCCCGTGAAGGGTGACGACGGGTCGATCGCCAGCACTGCAACCTGCACATCTTGCGCCCGGAGATGACCGATCGTCGCGCTGGTCAGCGTGCTCTTGCCCGAACCCGGCGCCCCGGTGACACCGACGAGATACCCGTTGCCACAGAGTGGATGTGCCAGGCGGGCGATTTCTTTGGCTTCGTCGCCACCACGTTCGATCAGCGACAGCAGGCGAGCCAGCGCAGCGCGGTCTCCATCGCAGGCAGCACCGAACAGTTCGGCAACGGGACGGGTCCGGCCTGCCATCTAGTCGATGTTGACGACTTCGGTCACACCGTCGATTCGATCGCGCATGATGCGCTCGATGCCGGCCTTCAGAGTGCCGGTGCTGGCCGGGCAGGTGCCGCAGGCTCCGACGAGGGTCACCGAGATCACACCGGTTTCTTCGTCGACGTCGCGCAGCACGATGTCGCCGCCGTCAGCTTGCAGCGCCGGTCGGATGACTTCGATGGTTTCTTCCACTTGCGCACGCATGGTGTCGACGTTTCTTTCGATTGGAGGCCGCCGCCTGTCATTGAAGCAGGACGAACCGTAAGATTGCGACTTATGTCAACGTCTCGTTGGTCACTCGTCATTCCCCCAAGTGTCAGATGGCACGGGGCCACGCAATGATCGCTCACCAGGGAGGGTGGGACGAGATCCTGTTGGTGCTCGGCCCGATAGCCGTGATCGTGGGTTTGCTGATGTTGGCCCGCAAGCGAGTCGAGGCAGCCGAGCAGGCCAAGCCTGCCGCGAAGGACCAGAAGCCACCGCCCCCGAAGATCCGAAACTAGACACGTTCGATATCGGCACCGATGCCGACAAGGCGGCCTACTAGATCGTCGTAGCCGCGGTCAACGTGATGCACAGCGCTGACGACCGTCTCGCCTTCGGCGGCGAGCCCAGCCACAACGAGCGCTGCGCCGGCACGAATGTCGGGAGCGCGCACAGGGGCGCCACTCAACCGCGCGACACCGCGAACAACCGCGTGATGGCCGTCGGTTCGAATATCGGCCCCAAGTCGTTGCAGTTCCTCGACGTAGCGGAATCGCCCCGGATACAAGTTCTCGGTGACGATGCCGACGCCATCGGCAACCGACAACATCGTGACGATCAACGGCTTGTAGTCGGTGGCAATTCCGGGATACGGCAACGTGGCGACATCGATCGAACGCAAGCGTTCGTGCGCCCACACCGCCAGCCCGTCGCCGACCGAGGTGACCGTGACGCCCATATCGGCAAACCGTCGGAGCAACATATCCATGTGATCGAACCGCGCACCGCGCAGCACCACCTCGCCGCCGCAGACCGCGACAGCGGCCAGGTAGGTCGCCGCCTGAATTCGATCCGCGACCACCGCGTGATCGGTGGCGTGCAGGGAACCGGGCTCGACTCCGTGCACGATCAGCGTCGACGATCCGGCGCCCTCGACATCTGCGCCCATCGACGTCAACATCGCGCACAGGTCGGCGATCTCCGGCTCGCGGGCCGCGTTGTCGATGACGGTTGTGCCCTTCGCATGAACTGCCGCGGTGAGGATGTTTTCCGTGGCTCCGACACTGGGGAACTCCAGGGTGATGTCTGCGCCGCGCAGACGGTCGGCGGTGGCCTCGACATATCCATGCTGCAGTTCAAACGTCGCACCCATCGCTTCAAGGCCTTTGAGATGCATGTCGATGGGGCGGCTACCAAAATCGTCGCCACCGGGAAGCGACAGCGTGACCTTGCCGCAGCGGCCGAGCAACGGGCCGAGCACGTTGATGGAAGCGCGGATCCGCTCGACCAGTTCATACGGTGCGACCGGAGTGATGTCGCCACGATTGGTCATGGTGATCGATCCGCAGCCGTCGAATGACGTCGATACACCGATAGCCGCCAGGAGGTCGCTCATGATGGCTACGTCGGCGATGGCCGGCACATTCGACAGGTGGTACACGCCGTCGGCAAGCAACGTCGCAGCCATCAGCTTGAGCACTGAGTTCTTGGCGCCGGGCACCACGACCTCGCCGTGCAGGGGCGCGGCGCGTCGGATAACTATCCGGTCGGAATCCATCGCCCCCAGTATGGCCCAACTGCAACCCACGTCCTGGCGAAGCCGCAGCGGGACCGTTGACGGTCGGCCACCAGTAGCCTCGTTGCGTGTCCCGCCGCGAACGGACGTTGCACCACTCGTGGCCGGCCCGCACACCCGAGGCGCAGCACGCCCTGACGCCGCGCGTCGACCTCATCGAAGAAGTCGTCGGCTCGATCGACGCGACATCAACGACGTTCGCGCAGCGCGACGGCCCGTTCACTTCGTACGAGCGCACAGTCGTCGACGGGTCGGCGACGGTCGACGAGACGATTCGCTATCGCATCGTCATTCCGTACTTCGGATGGCTGTTTGCCCTCCCGGTGCGCGGCACGTTGCGCCACAGGCCGCACGACGGGAGCATGCCGTGGTGGTCACCACCGGACCGTTTGACGCCGCGACACGCCGCCACGCTGGGTCTGCTCGCCGCTGCGTCGATGGCCGCCGCGTTCGCCAACACGCTGTTCACCCAGACCGCCAGTTTCGCCGCCGATGGCTTCGGCATCGACGAACGAGGCCAGGGTGTCGGGGGCGTGATCGTGCGCCTCGGCGTAGTCATCGCCATCCCGTTCGCGATGCTCGCCGACCGGCGAGGCCGGCGCCAGATGATCATCCTCACTGCCTGGCTCGCTCCTCTGTGGTGCGCGCTCGGCGCCATCGCACCCAACTTCTGGGTGCTGGTCGGCACCCAGACGATTGGGCGCCCGGTCGGCCTGGCCCTGGCCCTGCTGATCGGCGTGGTCGCGGCTGAGGAGATGCCGCGCAGCAGTCGTGCCTATGCACTCAGTGTGCTGGCCCTCGCCGGCGGTCTCGGCGCCGGAGTGGCCGTGGCCGCGCTGCGTCTCGCCGATCTTGGCCAAGACGGCTGGCGGCTGGTCTATCTTCTGTCGTTGATCTGGCTCGTGCCGGCGTACAGCTTGATGCGACACCTGCCCGAGACGCATCGGTTTCAACAGCGTCATCCCGAAGCACCGACGCTCGATCGGCGGCGGTTCGCGATCATTTCGATCGTGGCGATCTGCGCCAACCTGTTCGTCGCGCCGGCCTCGTTCTTTCAAAACCGGTACCTCGACGACGTGCGCGGTTACACCGGCGGCGGCATTGCGTTGTTCACGTTGAGCACGGCCACCCCAGCCTCACTCGGATTGATCGTCGGCGGGCGAATCGCCGACATGGTCGGTCGCCGTGCTGTGCTGGCGATCTGCATGCCGCTGTCGACTCTGCTGATCGTCGGCACGTTCACCTACGGCGGGGGGACCATGTGGCTGCTGGCCCTCACCGGCGGCCTGCTCGCCGGGGCCGCCTACCCGGCGTTCACCGTGTACCGCACCGAGATGTTCCCCACCGGTAACCGCGGACGCGTGAACGGATACATCACGGCGCTCTCGTTGGCGGGCAGCAGTATCGGCCTGCTGCTCGTCGGCGCGCTCGTGCATCGCGGGTGGAGCTACGGCCAATCGATGCTCCTGGTCGGATTTGGTCAGGTGCTCGCGGCTGTCATCGCCTACATCTTCTATCCCGAAACCGCTCATCTCGAACTCGAGCAGATCAACCCACAGGACGCCCTACCTGAGGGCTGAGATCCACGTCGCAACCGTCGACGCGATGATCGCGTCGGAGCCCTTGAGGTCGTGGCCGCGCCCCTCGATCCACTGATGCGTCACCTCTCCCGGAATGGTGGCCGTCCACTGCTCCAACTCTGCGGGCGAGGCGAATGGGTCGCGGGTGCCATGAATGAACAGGCATGGAACTGTCAGGCGCGGTAGATGCTCGACGCGCAGCGAGTCTGGTTTGCCCGGCGGGTGCAACGGATACGAGATCAGCACCAGCCCCTTCGATGGGAGTGGATCATCGGCATCGCCGACCACCATCGAACAGATCCGCCCACCCATCGATCGCCCACCCAGCACGAGTCCACCCTTGCGCAGCGGCGCTGCCTCGTCGCGAACGGTTTGCAACAGAACAGGCGGGCGATCGGGCGCCTTGCGACCTGCCTTGCGGTAGGCGAAGTCGGCGCGTACGCATCGCATCGGTGCGACTGCCTTCTCGATCGCCAACAGGCTGGAGTGATTGCTGCTGGAGCCGGCACCAGGGAACAGCAGCAGGTTCATGCCAGCAGGATTCGGCGCGCTTCGCCGAGACGTTCGATCTCGTGGCCGGCCACTTCTTCGTTGCCGCCGAAGTCGGGATGGACCTCGCGCAGTCTCGACCTGAATTGAGTCATCACTTCTTTCTTGGTGACCTTGCCCGTACCCATCGGAAAGCCAAGCAACTCCAACGCCCAGGCCTTCGGATCAGCCATGGTTGCCAGCGTCGAACCGGCCGCGCCAGCGAGATTGGCGATGAACGATGGCCCGATCGAACCGTGCCAGCGCATTGCTTTGTGCAGCGAGGGGTTCAACGCGCGACGCGCCTCCAGGCTGAGGCGTTCGACTGCGTAGATCGCCCCGAGCACCTGCGCCAACGGTGCGCCCTGAGGGTTGAGGCTGAACCGCACGCTGTCGCCTTCGCCCTCCAGCCGATGCACACTGACGGCAAGCCCGTGGCGGTCGACCTGATACCGATGCTTCAGCCGCGGTTGCACGACACGTTCGCCGCGACTGACCTGATCGAGGAGCCGATGCACATCAGGAACGAGCTCGTCGTCGACGTCGGGGAGGTGGGCCGCAATCACTGCTCCGAGCAGCAGTCCGCCGAACCCCGGAGTCGGATCGACCGGTAACACGAGGTGGCCGAGCGAGACGCGTCGCGTCGGAGTGACAGGACGCGAATGCCAGACTTCCAATTCGGCCAGCAGCACGACGATCTCCGCTACACGTAGGGTCGAAGCAGGTCGTGGAGGTCGGCGGCGACTGCCTGCGTCTCCACTGCGTCGGGCTCGTCGCCGTCGACGAGAGCCGCAGCAAGGTCGTCGGCGAGTTCACAGGTGCGCACCCACAACCGCTTCTCGACGCCGTATGGAGGCCGGTCGGGATCGGCGACGTCGATTGCGGCGAGCAGTTGCTCGAGCCCATCGGCGTCGAGTGGGTTGCGCTGCAACCGGTCGCCGGCCAAGAAGAACGTCGTCAGAGTCTCGAACGGCAAGCGATCGGCATCGTCGTCATCGTCGTCGGAAACGTCGGGCAGATCGACTCCCTCGTCGTTCTCGACATCGTCGAGGATCACGTCGACCACTTCCTCGTCCTCGGTCCTCACCAGTAAGACATCTTCTTCCCATCTGAACGGCAGCCCCCTGGCGACCAAGTGTGACGTGACCAGTTCACGCTCGCCAGGCTCCCACTCCGCAAGGTCGTATTCCGTCGAAGGAGCGTCCTCGGCCAGCGCGATCGCGTCGCGTTGGGGCACCTCGACGTCGCTGTCGCCGGCTATACCGAGTCGCACCTCGACCTGGGCAACGATGTCGTCTGTCTCACCCTCGGCGGACTCCGGCACGATCAACTCGTTGCCATCCCACGCGTGTGGGACCGTGGCATCGGCAAGCGCGGCGGCCAGTTCGGCCATCTGCTCGAACGACCAATTGGCGAGGTCGTAGTGCACCCGAGTCGCATCGGGGTCGTTCGGATTCCATTCGTCGGTCACGCCGTGACGCTATCCGCGAAGAACGTGTGTGGCGAGGAAGGCCTGCATGCGGTCGTACTCGTCGAGCTGATTCTCCGGCCTGCGAAAGCCGTGACCCTCGCCTTCGTAGACGACCAGTTCCACGTCCCCGCCGGCATCGCGACAACGCTGAACAAAGGCCGTGCTTTGATCAACTGGAACAACTGGATCGCTGTCGCCATGCATCACCAGCAGTGGTGTCGCCGCCAATCGATCGGCAAAGTTGATCGGAGACCGGTCGTGGTGCAGCTGCGCGGAAGCGGGCAGCGGGCCGACCAGCGAGTCGGTGTAATGCTGCTCGAATCGGTGGCTGCGTTCTGCCAGATCCGAGAGGTCAGTGACCGGATAGGCGACGATCCCGGCTGCGATCAACGCAGGGTTGGCGGCGATGACACCCATGGTCGTGAAGCCTCCCGCCGACGATCCGACGATGGCGGTGTGCGCCGGCGAACCCCAGCCGTGCTTTTGAGCATGGAGGATCGCATCGACGGTGTCGCTGACATCGAGGTCGCCCCAGCGACCGCGCAGCGCCTGCTGATATGCCCGACCGTGGCCCGTGGAGCCGCGGTGATCAGGCACCAGAACGTTCCATCCCTGGGACCGCCAGTAAGCGATACGAGGCATGAACGTGACCTGCCATTGGTCGGTGGGTCCGCCGTGCAACCAGCACAACATCCGATCAGTCACGGCATCGGCCCGATAGATGCGGGCGTGCAATGTCGCGCCATCGGCAGCGACGATCTCGACGAGATCGGGTTCGGCCAGCGCCAGATCCTCCCAGCCGCTCAGGGCTCCGATGGCCACAACTGTGCGCTCCCAGCTGACATCGTCGTACACGACCACCTGAGTTGGCGTGCGCGCCCCGGATCGCAACGCGGCCAGCCGCTTGCCGTGCCACGAGAGTTGGGCGTGCACGCCGCGAGCAAGCTCTCGAACCTTGCGGCTGCCGACATCGACGACACACAACCTGCCGAAGCCGCGTTCATTGCGTGTGAAGGCGACCTGGCTTCCGTCGGGAGAGAGCGCGAACGAGCGTTGACCCATCCCCCAACTCGGTCCGCCGTGTTCGAAGGTTTCGTCGACCAGCGGCGCCTCACCGAGCCACACGTTGAGCCAGCCGCTGTCGTCGCGAATACAAACGACCGTTCCATCGGGCATCGAACGAATCTGCTGGACCGACGCCGGCGGCCTGTCGTCGACGACCTCGCCGCTCGCGAAGGTCGTGCGTTGAATTCGTGCCCTATCCCATGCCATGTCGGGCACGTTCCACGCCTGCCACATCGTCGTGAGACCGTCCGGCGTCGTGCTGGGATCGAAGACGAAGTCGGCAGAACCGTCGTCGAGACGCTCGCTCGATTCGCCGTCCAACCGAACAGCCCACACCTCGGCCTCGTCGACGACGTACACGACACGGTTGCCGTCACCGGCGGCGCATGGCCCCGCTGCAGTTCGTTCGGACCCATGCTGCGTCAGCCGACGGACAGCGCCCGCCGGTACGGGCTGCAACCACAGGTCGCCATCGACCGCGACGTAGATCACCGCGCTTCCATCTGCCGTCCAGCACCAACAACCGCCGCCAAACCCGCGGCCAGGTCGTGGCGGCGGATAGGCAGTCAACTGGCGCACGGGCGAATCGTCCAACGTGTCGATCATCAGCGCCGCGGAGCCACCCGCAGACATCGCGTAGACGATGGATCGGCCGTCGGGACTCAGCCTCGGCTCGGTCAGATCCCGCGAAACGATGCACCGCTCCACAGGTATCGACATGGCGCGGACTGTACCCGCGTTAATTCGTTGGACAACTCCGGCTCGGCTCTGACAATCTCCACACAACTCGAGACGGAAGGAGGTGCCGCAATGCTGAGACTGACAACCATCACCCAGCCCGCAGTTGCCGCGCACCCCGCCAGCCTCGGGTCCTGCACGGCCTGACGACCGCTTCATCGCGAGTCGCGGACCATGCCTCTGAACCCGTCGAGCACGCCTCAGCGCGCGCTCGACCTCATCCCCACGCACAACACCACTCCAAGGAGAATCCCATGTGGTCAACCCACCCCTACGTCGCCCAGCAACTGATCCGTGACCGGCAAGACCGGCTGCGCCAAATCAGTCAGCGGACGCATCTGCACCATGAGGCCAGACGCATCAGGCGACAACAGCACATCAAGACGTAATCCATCGGGCTTCGCCCGTTCACCGCAACGTGTACGGTGAACGGGTGATGGCCCCGAATCAGTCTCCTCAGCAGCCGGACCGCAACCTGGCTCTCGAGCTGGTGCGAGTCACCGAATCTGCTGCCCTGTCGGCATCGCGGTGGGTCGGCCGTGGCGACAAGAACGGCGCCGACAAGGCTGCCGTCGACGCCATGCGCACCGTTCTTTCCACCGTTCCGATGGACGGCATCGTCGTGAT
>JAENVT010000102.1 GCA_016650435.1 Ilumatobacteraceae bacterium | reverse complement strand
GGGGTCCGAGGCCAATGCCGTCGCCTACGTCGAAACGTCGGAGCCGGAAGGCAACGTGCTGTGGGGCGTTGGCGTCGATCCGAACATCATCACCGCCTCGCTGCGAGCCGTATTGAACGCTCACGAACGGCATCGGTTGTAAGGTCAGCGCCCATGATGCGTTCGTTTCGACGACTGGTGTGGCTCGCTGTCTTGGCCGGTGGAGGTTTCGCCGGCTATCGGCTGTGGAACCAGCGCCAAGCACAGAGCGTCTCGACACCGGAATGGCCGCCGTTGTCGCCTGAACCGCGAACTACACCGACCGAGCCAAAAGCGGCGGCACATGCAGGACGGTGGGTACCGCCCGTAGACGGCAAGTGCCCAGAGGGATACCTGCTGAAGGCCAACGACAATTCCGGAATCTTCCACGTGCCAGGTGGACGGTTCTACGCCCGCACGGTTGCCGAGCGGTGCTACGCCAATGCAGAAGACGCGATCGCCGACGGCTATCGCCCGGCCAAGGCCTGAACGGAGCAGCATCGCTATGAAAGTCAGTGTTGACTTCGACGTGTGCGCTTCTACCGGAGCGTGCATGCAAGCGTGTCCTGAGGTGTTCGAGGTGCGCGCCGACGGCTATCTCTACATCCTGCAGGAAGAGCCGGGCGAGGAATTGCGCGCCGGCGTGACGACAGCTGCCGAGATGTGCCCGACGGCCGCGATCACGGTCATCGACTGACTCTCGCTCCACGCGCCACAACACGTGGCGGAACCTTGACTCTTCGTCACCAGGCGTGAGACTATTGTTACGGCAATATGACGAAACGATGGACCACAAGTCGTCTGCGTCGAAACGCGACCCCTGAACCAATTCTTAACGAGAACTTGCTCCAGTTGTTGCGCCTGTTGCCGATAAACAAACATGATCTAGGCCCAAACCTCTTGGTGACCTAAGACGTGTCATTACGAAATGATGACAGAAGGGTGATCGTGTGGAACGCCGTCTCGCAATCACGTACATAGTCTCAGCCACAGCAACATTTGGAATCGGATGTGTAGCCATCGCAGCAGCAGGCGGAGGCCTGTTTGTCAGCGCGGCACCGAAACCGGCCGGAGGCAAACAAATCGAGGTTGTCGACGACTACATCGTCATCCATTCCTCCACCACCGTTGCTGCGGGCGATGTCGTCATTGCGCCAGTTGATCCTCTCGCGGGAGGCTCCCCTCGGGCCGCCATCTCGCGATCACAGGCCGTACCGGCACCAACCGTCGCTGCCGTGCCCGACACAACTCCAGTGGCTGCGCCGGAGCCCACGGCTGCTGCGCCACTGGTTGCTGGTCCCGCGCCAGTGCATGCTCCTGCAGCGGCACCTGCGCCAACGCCAGAGGCACCAGAGCCAACTGACCCACCGGAGGCGCCCGAGCAGCCCGAGCCGGCGCGGGCACCGGCAACGACCGCGCCTTCGTCGCGCCCACCCGTCCCTGTCGGTTGCCACGACCCGGAGTTCAGGCACGGCACTTGGCACTGCGATGACGACTGAACTCACCGAGGAGCAACGAGCCCGGCTCGCCAGGCTCAGCAGGCGCCACCCCAGCGCCTCGACGCCCAGCGCTGTCGCCGTTCCGCCACCACCACTACCGCCGGTCGCGGTCGCATCGACACCGATCGCCTTGCCGCTACCACCTCCACCCACGATTCCCGCTGTCGCGCTGCCAGTACGTCCGGCCCAAGTTGCTTCCGCGCCGGTCGCCCAGGCAGCGGCCACACAGTTGACTGAGCAACAAGCCGCGAGACTCGCCAAACTGGTCAAGCGCAACCCCGGCGCGGCAGCAGCCCTCGGCGCAGCTGTAGCCCCGGCATCGATCGCTGCCCAGCCGCCGGCGGCCGCCCCGCAGATGACCGAGCAACAAGCTGCCAGGCTCGCCAAGCTCGGTTCGCGCAGTGGACGCACAGCGGCACCGGCAGCAGCCGAACCAGCGGCGTCGACAACGGTCACGCCGACCGCTGCCACGTCATGGAATCCACCGGTGGGTGTGCCTGGCGCAGCCGTGCCGATCGTGATCGAGCAAGCGGAGGTCGACATCGTTCCGCTTGTCGATCGCCACACGAGCATCCGCCTGTTCAGCAGCAGGCGGCGTCACGTGGCGGCCGCCGGACGAATCTTGGCTACCGGCCTGGCGACCTCCGGCTTCTTGGCGACAATTGCCTCGCTCGCCACCGCCGACGCACGCGAACTCGAATCCAAGCAGGCCGATGCCCCCACGCCGACAACCGAAGTGGAGACAATCCACCGCGTGGTCTACGTCGACGAGTTCGGCAACCCGATCGCTCCACCGACGACGCTTGCCGCAATGGTCGAAGCGGCAACGACGACCACCCTGGCCGCTGTCGTGGATGCAGCGGCCGTCGACACACTTGCGACGACGACGACGATCGTCGTGGTGGATCCCGGTGCCGCATCTGCTCCGGCACCCGCAGTCGCCCCCACAGGTGCGGCGCCAGCCCCAGCCCCAGCACCTGCCCCCGCACCGGCACCTGCACCGGCGCCAGCCCCCGCACCAGCACCAGCACCTGCACCTGCACCAGCACCTGCACCTGCACCGGCGCCAGCCCCGGCCCCAGCCCCAGCACCGGCCCCCGCACCAGCCCCAGCACCTGCACCGGCCCCAGCACCGGCACCTGCACCTGCACCGGCACCGGCACCTGCACCTGCACCGGCGCCCGCACCAGCACCGGCGCCAGCCCCGGCTCCGTCACCCCCGCCGTGCCAAGGCAGTGGATGCTAAAAAGGAGCGTGGCCGAAGAACGAACATGGCATCGTTCGACAGCCCGGTTGATGGGATCTCCCAGCGAGATCCTCGTTGACGGATCGGCCAATCTGATCGCTCTCGGATTCTCACGACTACGACAGCTCGAGCAGACGTGGAGTCGCTTTCTCCCCGACAGTGAACTCAATCGTCTCCAGGAATGGCGGGGTGGCTGGCTGGAGTGCAGCGACGATCTCGTTGCTGCACTCCAGTGGTGCCTCCGAATGCACACCGAGACACATGGCCTGTTCGACCCGTCGATTCGAACCAGTCTCGAGAGGCTCGGCTACGACCGCACGTTTGCGGAAATCGTCGAACAATCGAACCGCGACAGCAGCCAATCGCCACCGAATCCAGCGCCGGGCCTCGATGGCCTCGATATCTCGGGGAGATGGGTGCGGCTTGCTCCGGGACTGTCGATCGATCTTGGCGGCATCGGCAAAGGGCTCGCCGCCGATCTCGTCGCCGATGAGCTCATTGCCAACGGCGCAAATTCGGCGTATGTATCGCTCGGCGGCGATATCCATACGGCTGGCGAACCGGTCGACGAGAATGGGTGGCAAGTGCCTCTGCTTCACCCCGTCACCGGCGAATCGGTGGCTCACCACTCCCTGTATTCCGGCGCACTCGTGATGAGCACGGTGGTCATCCGCCGGTGGACCCGCGACGGCGCCCAACACCACCACATCGTCGACCCGCGTTCGGGAAGGTCCGCAGACACCGATCTGCTCGCCGTCGCCGTCGCCGATCACAGCGCGGCGCGTGGCGAGGCGTTGGCGAAAGCGGCAATAATCGCCGGTGAATCCGCCGGGGCTGCACTCCTCCGAGCGGCCGATGTGAAAGCCTGGTTGATCAGCGCCGACCACGTACATGTAGTGCAGGAGTAGGACCCAATGATTGCCGTCACCACCAAACTTGCCTGGTACGTCGCCAGGTCCAGTGGAATCGTTGCGTGGGCGACGGTCACGGCCAGCATCCTGTGGGGCCTCACCCTGTCGAGCCGGCTCGTTCGCAAGCGTGGCGTTCCCGCATGGCTGCTCGACCTGCATCGCTATCTCGGCACGCTCTCATTGGTCTTCGTCCTCGTCCATCTCGGCGGATTGTGGGCCGACAACTTCGTCTACTTCGGTTGGCGAGATCTGTTCATACCGATGAATTCGCCATGGAAGACAAGCGCCGTCGCCTGGGGAATCGTGGCCTTCTACTTCCTGGCCGCGATCCAGATCTCATCGTGGCTGATGCGCCACATCAAGCGAAAGATCTGGCACGCGATCCATCTCACGAGCATCGCGCTGTGGATCACGGCAACGGTGCACACGTTCTTGGCTGGCCAGGATCGTCACAACACGTTGCTGCAATGGTTCGTGCTCGGCTCGACGATTCTGGTCCTGCAGTGGACGCTGATTCGCTTGGTGACACTGCGCAGCGCACAGAAGTGGGCGTTGCGGCCGGAGGCGCCGACGAAAGGCTCCGACCGCGTCAGCACGGGCTAGATTTAGGTCCGTATGGGCTTCCACTCCAAGTTGAAGACTGCTTGGGAGGCGTCGCAATCGATGCTCTGCGTCGGACTCGATCCGGACCCGACTCGCATGCCGGCATCGTTCGAGGCAAGCAACGAATCCATCTACGAATTCTGCGCAGCAATCGTCGATGCCACCGCGCACACCGTCTGCGCATTCAAGCCGCAGTTCGCCTACTTCGCCGCGCAGCGCGCCGAGCCCGAACTCGAACGGCTGTGCAACTACATCCGTCAGACGTATCCGGACGTGTTGCTGATCCTCGACGCAAAACGCGGCGACATCGGTCCAACCGCCCAGCAATACGCGCACGAGGCATTCGATCGCTACGGAGCCGACGTCGTCACCGTCAATCCCTATCTCGGAACTGACTCGATCGAGCCCTACCTGCACTACTCCGATCATGGGGTGTTCGTGTTGTGCCGCACGTCGAACCCTGGCGGCGGCGACTTCCAATCGCTCGACGTCAAGGGCGAGCCGCTGTTCGCCAACGTCGCCCGGCGCGTGGCGATGGAGTGGAGCGAGATTGGTGAATGCGGTCTCGTGGTCGGGGCAACGTTCCCTGATGAGCTCAGCACCGTTCGATCAATCGTCGGCGACCTGCCCCTGCTCGTTCCTGGCATCGGTGCGCAAGGTGGCGACATCGAAGAGACCGTCGCCGCCGGGGCAACGGCCGACGGCTTCGGGATGGTGATCAACTCGTCGCGCGCCATCCTGTACGCATCGGACGCCGACGACTTCGCCGAGGCGGCCCGACGCGAAGCGGAAGCCACCCGCGACGCGATCCGGAGTTACGCTAAGCGGTAATCAGCAGGTCAGCGCGTCGACCGAAATGATTCCTGCTGCGCCGCGTAGTTGGGCAAGAACGGTTGCCGGGACCTCGCCGGACGTCGCTATCAACATGACGGCAGTGCCGCCGTCGGCGGCCGCACCGACATCCATGTCGGCGATGTTGACGCCGGCATTGCCAAGCAGAGTTCCGACAATGCCGATGACGCCCGGCCGATCGTCGTTCTTCACCATCAGCATGTGGTTGGCCGGAGGCACATCGACGCTGTGCTCATCGATCATCACGATGCGTTGCTCGCCGCGACGGCCGACCAACGTTCCCGACAACGAACTCCCGCCACCGCGCAACGTGATGAGGTTGACGAAGTCGGCTGACGTTGCGCAGTTGATCTCGCGGATCTCGACGCCGTGCTCTCTGGCGAGTTGCGGGGCGTTGACATACGTGACCGGCTCATCGGTCACCGAGCCGAAGAAACCCTTCGACGCGGCCAGCGTGAGGATGCGGGTGTCGTAGCCGGCGATGTCGCCCTCGGTGCACACCTCGATCTGTTTCGGCGCGGCGCCGACCAACGAGGCAAACAGCCGGCCCAGTCGTTCGGCGAGTGGCAGGAACGGACGCATCGTCTCGTTGGCTTCTGCCGCGTCGACGTTGACGGCAAAGGGTACGAACTCGCCGGCGAGCGCCAACTGGACCATGTCGGCAATAGTGTCGCCGGCCTTGTCCTGCGCCTCGCGGGTCGACGCCCCGAGGTGCGGAGTGACGATGACCTGTTCGAGCGAGAACAACGGTGACTCTGTCGTGGGTTCTGTGGCGAACACATCGATTGCCGCGCCGGCGATCACTCCGTCGCGAATCGCCTCTGCCAAGTCACGTTCGTTGACGATGCCACCACGCGCCACGTTGATCAGTCGCATCGTCGGCTTGGCCTTGATCAACAGATCGCGATTGATCAGACCCGTGGTCTCTTTGGTCTTCGGAAGATGAATGGTGAGGAAGTCGGCCTCGGAAACGGCTTGGTCGAGCGACAGCAGTTCGACACCCATGTGCCGTGCCCTGTCGGCCGATACGAACGGGTCGTAGGCGACCACGTGCATACCGAAGGCCTTTGCCCGATCGGCGACCAGCTTGCCGATGCGACCGAGGCCGATCACCGCCAAGATCTTGTCGGCCAGTTCGACGCCCTCCCACCGCGAACGTTCCCAGCGACCAGCGGTCAACGCCGCGTGGGCTTGAGGAATGTTGCGGGCCTGGGCTAGTAGCAACGCCATGGTGTGTTCGGCTGCGGAGATGATGTTGCTCTGTGGGGCGTTGACCACCATCACGCCTCGGCGGGTGGCCGCGTCGACGTCCACGTTGTCGAGGCCAATGCCGGCGCGGCCGACAACGAGCAGCTGATCGGCGTGCTCGAGCACCTCTGCGGTGACCTGGGTCGCGGATCGAATGATCAAACCGTGCGCGCCGCGCACATTGACCAGCAGATCGTTGAGATCGAGGCGTACATCGACGTCGTGGCCCGCGGCGCGCAGGCGGTCGAGGCCACCTTCGGCGATTTCTTCGGTGACGAGGATCCGGGACATTGCAACCATCGTTACCGCCGGAACCGCTGAATCGAAAAGAATTGAACGATCTGTTCACATGGCTTGCAGACGGCTATCTTGAGCCGACGCCGTACCCAAGCCGTGCGCTAGTTCGTGGAGGTCCCATGTCGTACCCCTTTTTGTCAGCGGAGTGGATGGACGCCGCCAAGGCCATCCGCGAGAAGTACGCCGGCGAATCCTCGGAGATCACCATCAGCGTGCGGATGAACCAGGTCATCACCGACGTGCCCTTCGGCGATGGCGACGTGAAGTTGTACCTCGATACATCTTCGGGCAAGCTCGAGATGGAGAGCGGCGAGTTGGAGACACCCGATCTCACGCTGACAACTGACTACGACACGGCCAAGAAGATCTTTGTCGACCAGGATCAGGCGGCAGGGATGCAAGCCTTCATGGCCGGCAAGATCAAGGTTCAAGGCGACATGATGAAGATGATGGCCATGCAAACGGGCATGCCTCAAGACGACATCGCCAAAACCATCGCGACCGAAATCAAAGACATCACTGACTAGGTCGCAGAGCGAATAGCTCCTCCTAGAGGCGGCGGCGACGGCTGAGGCCAAGGCCTCCACCGGTGAGCAGGAGAACGATCACGACAATCAACAGGATTGTAAGCATGATCAGCATCTACCCGATTCGGCGCAGTTCGAAACGCTACGTGCGCGCGAGGGGCGCCAGCGCTTCGGCCAACTCGTCGACCGACCACATCGAATCGCGATCGACGGATGCACCGCGCGACCAGCTTTCGATCAGGGTGACGTTGCCACCTTGCACGAAAAATGTCTCGCCTGTGAACTTGCAATCCGCGGTGGCGAGATACGCAACGAGCGGTGAGATGTTGGCGGGATCCCACTGATCGAAACCGCCCTCCGCGGGTTTCATGATCTCCTCGAGCCCGGGTGTCGCCAGGGTCAGACGGGTGCGCGCCCCTGGGGCAATGGTGTTGCTCTTCACGTTGTAACGAATGAGCTCCTTGGCAACGATCTGACTGAACGTGGCGATGCCTGTCTTTGCGGCGCCGTAGTTGCTCTGCCCAGGATTGGCGAACAGACCAGAGGTGCTCGACGTGTGCACCAGGTTTCTCGGCCTTCCATTGCCGGCCTTGTGTTGCTCTCGCCAATAGGCGGCAGCCCATCGTGTCGGTGCAAAGTGACCCTTGAGGTGCACGGTGATGACCGCGTCCCACTCCTCCTCGGTCATGTTGACCACCACACGGTCGCGCAGGATGCCAGCGTTGTTCACGAGGATGTCGAGATCGCCGAAGGTCTCAATTGCGCTGTTGATCAGACGTTGGGCACCTTGCCAGTCGGCGACGTTGTCGCCGTTGACGATCGCTTCCCCACCGATGGCCTTGATTTCGTCGACAACGTTCTGCGCCGGCGTTACATCGTTGCCCGTGCCGTCGTTGGCGCCGCCGAGATCGTTGACGACAACCCGAGCGCCCTCGTGCGCGAAATACAATGCATGCTCTCGCCCAATGCCGCGTCCCGCTCCGGTGATGATTGCAACTCGGCCGTCAAGCGATCCCATGCCATCCTCCTAGACGATGGCACGCTAGTCATCGACGCCGACAGCCATGAATTTCTAGGCAAACGTGACGTCGATGGCGGAGCCGCGCGGCAGCTGCTGAGCCGGCAAGACGTCGACGCCCTGATACTGCGCTCCCACGAGCACACCCTCGGGAACTCCACTGACGGTACCGACGACGAGGCCGGCAGTCGTGAGAGTGTCGGTGGTCTGTTGCAGTGTGAGCCCGCCGAGCGGCGGGACAGAAACGAGATCCGGACCCTTCGACACAGCCACGCTGATGACCGCGCCACGGTCGACGCTGGTATCGGTCGGTAGGTCTTGGCGGGCGATCAGCCCGGTGGTGATCGAGTTGCTGAACTCAGGTGGGAGCTGGGCAAGTACGAGGCCGAGCGGTTCGACGGTTGCGGTCGCCTCCTCGATGGTCATGCCCGTCAGGTTGGGAACCGTCCGCGGTTGGGGCCCAGCCGACAACACGACCCTGACGGTGGTGTTGGGAGTGACCGTATCGCCGGCTCTCAACCCGGGTTGCTCGGGAACCATCCAACTGATCACGGTGCCCAGCGGAACAGTTTCGTCGAACACCGGGTCCGCTTGCTGCAGCACCAAGCCGAGCTGCTGCAGGCTGGAAGTTGCCTCTTCGAGTGTCAATCCGGCCAGATCAGGCAGTGGTTGCGGCGCCGGACCGGTGCTGACGACGAGTTGAAAAGGCTTCTTCTGCTGGAGCGACGTTGCCTCGCCCGGTTGCGTGCGAATCACGGTTCCAGCGGGCACCGTGTCGCTGGCTTCGCGGGTGACCACGGTGTCCCAATCGAACCCCGAGATCTGGTTGAGAGCCTCGGCCTCAGCGAGTCCGGCGAGGTGCGGCACCTGGAAGCTGTGCGTCTGATCTCTGGTGAGCGCGTAGGCGACGCCACCGGCTGCAGCCGCCAACACCAGCACGATTGGCAGGATCCACTTGACCCAGCCGCGACGGCCGATTCTTGTCGGCGGAACGTCGTCGTCGATCGGCGGTTTGGCCGACGATGAAGTCATCTCTTCCAATGTCGGCACATACTCCGTTGTAACCAGCGGCGGTACCCCCGGCGGACTCGCCACAGGGGTCGGCGGCGGCAACGGAGGCCGTGCAATCGCACCGGACGCGTCACCGAACAGGCCGGCATTCGGCAAGTTGATCGGTGCGGGGCGTGGCAACTTTTCCGCTGCCTGCACGAGCGCCCGGCCGAATTCGGCAGCAGAGTAACGATCTTCCGGCAGCGGCCGGCCGGCGCGTTCGAGAACGGCTGCCAGTGGACCGAGATCTGCGGACACCGGCATCAATCGGCCGACGCGATTCGACAGCGTGGCGACGGTCGAGTCGCCGGCAAATGGCACGGAGCCTGACATCGATTCCAGCATCGTCAGGCACAGCGAATACACGTCGCCCTTCGGGCCACGCCGACCGGATTCGGCGAGCTCCGGTGCCGCATACATCGCCAGCGCGTTGCTGACATGAGCCCGATCGGTCCACAGCGCTTCACCGACGACATTGGCAAGGCCGACGTCGGTGACTCGTAGTCGCTCGTCGTCACCGAACACCAACGTTGACGGGCGAATGTCGCCATGAACCAGGCCGTGGCGATGGATGACGTCGAGTGCCTTGCAAGCGTCGAGCCCGACCATCAGGGCTTGCGACGGAGTCAGGGTTCGACCACGATCGAGGTATTCGCGCAGGCTGCCGCCACCGAGGTGTTCGACGATGACGTACATCGCCTTGCGCTGGTTCCACGAGTCGGCACCCCAGTCGTAGATCTCAGCAATGTTCGGATGATTGATGGAGGCGCCCTGCTCGGCAGCGAGTCGGAATGCACGCTCGAAGCCCTCCCCCGCGCTGAGGTCGGGATGGACGACCTTGATCGCAACGACACAGTGATCGACCAGGTCGAAGGCATCGAAAACAGCAGCATCGACACCACTGCCGCGGCGAGGGCCTAATTGGTAGCGACCCGCCACGACCCGACCGTTGAACTGTGTATCCATCACTGTCATGGGGTACTGAACGCTACCGCGACACAGGCGCGGTGGGCGTTCATGTGCGAAATCGGCCCGGCGCCGCAAGAATGGCAAGCAGTATGAAACTGCCGCAACTGGACTCGCAGAAGCGGCGCCGCTTGGCGTGCAGTTTGGTGATTGCGGCCGGTCTGGTCCTCGTGATCGTTGGCTTCAGATCGTCGGTTACAGGCCGCGCCGCGCTGGCACTCCCTCCGACGATCGAAGACATCGATCCCGTGCGTGGCGCCGTGCGGGTCCCTGCCCAGACCGAGGTGTTCGTCGATCTGCTCGCCGGCTATACCGGCGTGCTGGTGATCGACGGTGTCGAATTGAGAACAATCGATCCGAACGATCTCAACGGTCAGACCGACTCCAGCACAGCGATCCAGGTGGTTCCAGGACAGCAGGTCTCACTGCCCGCAACGACGATCTACGAGCGGGGCAACGCGACGCTGACGTTCGTGCCGACCAAGGGAGCGCTGATCGAGTCGTTCACGCAGGGCACACATACCGCGACCGTGATCTTCTGGAAGATCCTGGAATCCCGTCAGCGATCTCAGTCGTACACCTGGACGTTCTCAGTCTTCTAAACCGGGTCTATTGGCCGTTGGGGTTGGTGACCTGCGGAACGGTGATCGGCGTGAGCTGGACCGGCGTTCCCGACAGCGCGGCAACCTCCTCGGCGATGAGGCGGACGACGAGCGCGTCCAGGGGCAGCTCTTCGTAGTCCGTCGAGGAGATGTCGGTCGCGTCGCCGGTCGCTGCGCCCTGCGCGCCGTACGACAAGAACACGAACCTGGCACCGGTCGCTGCGGCGATCTCGCGGAACACCGCCTCGGCCTGATCATCCGATTCCGACGACGCGATCGGGAACACCTTGATTCCACGAGCCACGGCATCGATGACCGCCGCTGGATATTCAACTGGCACCTGGCGATCGAGCCGTGGCGGCGCGTCGCCAACCAGGAACACGAGCTGCAACGTCGAAGCCGGGTCACGCCAGCTCGGTTCCGACAACGCCGACTCCAACCCTTCTTCGACGGCTTCGGGATAGTCGCCACCGCCGTCGGCGACGACATCGTTCAGTGCGGCGCGGAACACCTCAATGTCTCCGGTGAAGTCGAACGTCGAGGTGACGAACGTGTCGCCCTCGTCGCGGTACAACGTCATCGCGAAACGGACATCTGGCTTCGATTCGAAGCCTGCGACCTGAGCGGCAACGGTGTCAATCGTCGTTTTCAACCTGCCGATCTCGTCGCCCATCGACCCGGTCGCGTCGAGTAGGAACAACACGTCCAAGGCCACCGGACCCGACCGGCCACCCGCGGCCGCGGGCTGCAAGGTGACGCTCGATCCCGGAGCCGCGTTGACGGATACGTCACCGCTCGTGAAGGTGAATTCGGGAATCGCGCCAGCGCCGTACAAGGCCGGCAGGAACCGCGCGGTTCCATCAGCGGTCGTGCGCAGCGAGGCGACCACGGTTCCGATCGAGGAGACTGAGACCTGCGCGCCCGGCACAGGCAACCCAGACGTCCCAACAACGGTGACGACAACGCGCCCCGTCGGGTCGAAGGCACGCGTCGTTATCCCGAGGTCATGGATGCGAGCCAGATAGGTGAGGAAGTCAGCGAAGTCGACGTTGTCGTCAACCGAACCGGCGCGCAACCCAGCCTGCTCGACCGGCTGCGGCAGTCCGGGACTCGGCCCGACGCCAGGCGGAATCCCCTCGTCCGTTACGGCCGCCGCGGCCACGGTGCCGGCTGCGGCGCCGGCAGAAGACATCGCTTTCGCGTCGCCGCTCGCGTCTGAGTACTCGGCGACCCAACTCGGCTCGCCTCCGATCCATCCTCGTTCGACCGGCTTCGCTGGTGTAGTCGTCGGGCCGGTAGTCGACGAGGGGGTCGACGTGTCGGGCGCAGCGACAGGTGTGAGGTTCGATCCGCAACCGGCGATCAGCACGGCGACAGACACGGCGCTGAGGGCAGTGCGTGATGTGATCATGCGAATTCGACTCGCCACACCCCGCGAAAGTTCCCGGCGCTGCGCGACTTCTGATCAGTGGGGCAGCTCTCCGGTGGCAAGCAACTGGTCGAAACCATCGTCGTCGAGGATCGGCAACCCGAGCCCTTGGGCCTTGGTGATCTTGCTCGCACCCGGCGAATCACCGACAACGACTGCGAACGTTTTGGCGCTCACGCTTCCGGGGCTCTTGCCGCCGCGACCCTTGATCGCCAGCTCCGCTTCTTCGCGCGAATAGCGCTCGAGCGTGCCCGTCACTACGACTGCTTTGCCGGCGAGCACCTGCGGCAAACGGCTGACCTCGACCTTGCCGAACTCGACACCCGCATTGCGCAGCTTCTCGACGAACACCTTGTTGGCATCGATCGCGTACCACCTGCAGATCGATCGGGCGATGACGGGGCCGACGCCGCCTGTCATTGCCAGCGAGGCCTCGTCGGCGGCCAGTATCGAGTCGAGCGTGCCAAAGGCAAGGCTCAACGCCTCGCTGGCCGAAGGTCCGAGACCTTTGATACCGAGAGCGGTCAACAGCTTTGGCAACGGTCGTGTCTTCGATCCCTCGATCGCGGCGAGCAGCTTGTCGACGCTGATCTTGGCAAATCCCTCGAGCCCCAGGAGCTGCTCGGCCGTCAGCGAATAGATGTCGGCAGGATCGGTGATCAGACCGGCGTCGCTCAACTGGAAGACTGTGCGCTCCCCGAGACCTTCGATGTCCATCGCGCCCCGTGAACCGAAGTAGATGACTCGCTGGTCGCGCTGGAATGGGCACGATGGCTCGACACAACGCGTGTCGGCTTCACCCTCCGGACGCACGAGCTCGGTCGCCAACGGGCACGGACAGATCTTCGGGAACTGCCACGGCTTGCTGCCCTTCGGGCGGAGCGACAGGACCGGACCGACGACTTCGGGGATGACATCGCCTGCCTTGCGCACGGTCACCGTGTCGCCGGGTCGCACATCTTTGAGGCGTACCTGATCCTCGTTGTGCAGCGTCGCCATCCGCACGGTGGACCCACCGACGAAAACCGGATCCAGAACGGCGAACGGAGTCGTGCGCCCGGTTCGACCGACCGAGACTTGGATGTCGCGCAGGATGGTGGTGCGTTCCTCTGGTGGAAATTTGAAGGCAATTGCCCAGCGCGGCGCTCTCGAGGTGAAACCAAGCAGCTCGCGCTGCGCGAGGTGATCGACCTTGGCGACGGCACCGTCGATCTCGTACGGCAAGTCGTGGCGATGGTCCCGCCAGTGCCCGGCAAACGCGTACACGCCGGCCAGGTCGTTGACGACGCGCACCTCTGGATTGACCGGGAACCCGAGTGCATCCAGAAATTCGAGCGTCTGGTGATGGCTCGTGAACTCGGGCCCGCCGATCACCTCGCCGAGCTGATAACACCAGAAGCTCAGCTCGCGGCTAGCGGTGATCCGCGGATCCTTCTGACGCAGGCTGCCGGCACCCGCATTCCGAGGGTTCGCGAACAACGGTTGGCCAGCGGCGGCGGCACGCTCGTTGAGCGCTTCGAAGCTGGCGATCGGCATGTACACCTCTCCACGAACTTCGACGACCTCCGGCGCGCCTTTCGCCAGTCGCTTGGGCAGCGCGGCGATCGTCGCGACGTTGGCGGTGACGTCTTCACCGATTCGGCCATCGCCACGCGTCGCAGCCTGCACGAACTTGCCGTTCTCGTAGCGCAGGCTCATGGCCAAGCCATCGATCTTCAACTCGCACACGAACGTGGCCGGTTCGCCTTTGAGGCCGCGAGCCACTCGATCGCCCCATTGCGTCAGCTCGGCCTCATCCATCGCGTTGTCGAGGCTGGTCATGGGCACGCGGTGGACAACCGGCGCAAAGGTGGCCGAGAGTGGTGCACCACCAATCTTCGTGGTGGGCGATTCTGCCGACGCAAATTCGGGATGCTCTGACTCGAGCCTCAGCAGCTCGCGCACCAGCAGGTCGAAGTCCGCATCGGCGATCTCAGGGCTGTCAAGCGTGTGGTACCGCTCGTTGTGATACGCGATCTGCTGGCGAAGGTCCGCTACGCGGGCAGCAATATCGTCAGACTCGGTCATGCGTCGGAGTGTAAGAGCTACGCACCGAGGGAGAAGCGCGTTGCCGAGGCCTGGTCGCGGACTCGCTCGCTGATGTCGCCCGCCAATCGATGCACACGCTCTGCCACGGCGGGAGTGTGGGTTCCGAGACCGCACTCGGGCGTGATGATGGACTGCTGACGCAGCTGTGCAGGATCGGCGCCGCGTTGCACGAGTTCGCACCACAACTCGCTGAGTTTGCGCCACGGGCGCTCAGCTGTCATGGCGATTGGGCCCTCCGTCGGCACCGCGCCCCACGCGATCGTGCCGCCATCACTGAGGAACCTGGCCAGGTACCCGGCGGACTCGAGCAGCCGCATATCGACGGGCACCGACAACACGTCGGGTCCGATCGATACGAGCGATGCGATGTCGGCGGTGCACACACGTGCAAGCCGGTGACTGCCACCGGCTCGATTGCCGCAAGGGCGGCAGAAACGAGATCGACGGCAGTATCGGGGGCGATCGGGAACTTGGCGCCCATCAGCTCGTCGAGTTTTGGCTCGTCGATGAACACCACCTGACGGCATCCCGGCAGGACGGCGGCGACGTGGTCGACCAGTTGGCGAACGCGGCAGCGCACAGCGCGCACCGAAACCTCGAAGGCCAACTCGCTGGTGAGACCGGCGCGCACCAGCGCGAGCCCTAAGGTGACCGGACCGACGAACTGCCATTTCACCGGCGCCTTGCGACCTTCAGCGGCGGCCAGGAACGCCCGCCAGCCAGCGAACGCGTCGTGCTGGAGATCCGTGACGACAGGAGCGTCGGGATCGAAACTCGCCGCGTCGAAGGCGATGCTTCCGTATTGGCCGACGGTGATTCCGGCGAGACCGACAAGAGCCTGTGGAATCATGCCCTCGGCAGGCGAGCGCTTCGGCAGTGTCGGAATGGCCGGTAGCTCGAGCGTGGTCAGGGCGAACTTGGCAGCGGCAGTGGCGTCGCGATGAGGAAGGCTGCCGATCCCTGTGGCAATGCCACTTGGTAGCTGAGCACGATTCACTCCGAGTCACTTCCTGGGCGACATAGTTCCATCCGCGGCGGCCGACGCACGAGCCGAACCTCATCGCTCTTTGGCCAATTGACCGACCGATCGGCAAGTCTTGGGGCATGCACTCCGCCGGGTCACGCCTGCTGGCCACGCTGACTGGATTGTGGGGGCCGAGAATCTTGTGGCTCGCAGTCGGAGTCGGCGGCGCGTGGTCGATCGGCGATGCACTCGACGGTCGGTCCGCTGCAGTTCGCATGACCGTGATGATCGGCGCATGGCTGGTGTGGGGCGTCGGTGTGGTGGCTCTCGTCGTACCTTCGACACTCGGACTGACCGTCATGCGCATGGTCAGCGCGTTGAGTTGTGGAGCAGCGGTGCTCAGTTGGATAGCGGGCACGTCTCCGATACCAGGTGCGGCGTTCCTTGCCTGCGCGCTGATCTGCGGCTTCCTGGTCGGCGGTGCCGACTTCGGTCAACAGTGCGTGCAGGCGTTGGCCTACGGCGACGAGCAGCGCTTCCTCCTCCGCCCACCTGCCGCCTTCTTGCCGCCGATCGCGGTCGCCGGGCTGGCCTGGGTGGCCGCCATGCTCGGCGCGCCGCTGCTGCTGGCGAGCGGACGTTGGATCATCGGAATCCTCGTCGCGCTTTTGGCCGCGCCGCTGACCGTTCTGCTGGTTCCCCGATTCAACGCGCTGGCATGTCGTTGGCTGGTGTTCGTGCCTGCCGGGATCGTGGTGCACGACCCAGTCGTGCTGGGTGAGACATTGATGGTGCCGCGCGCCGAGTTCGTCGGCATCGATCTCGCGTTGGCCGGCACCGAGGCCGCCGACTTCACCGGGCCGGCCGCGGGTCACGCCGTCGAGATCCGCATGCGATCGATGGCCAATGCGCTGCTCGCACCGACGAAAGCCGCACCACGGGGCACCGCACTGCACGTGCAATCGTTCATCATCGCTCCGACCAGACCCGGCCTCGTGCTGCGAGCATCTCGCGACCGCTGATCAGTGGCGTGTTAGCGGGCCATGCCGCCGCAAGGAGGCCAGTCACATTTTCTCCGGATGCGCCGGATATTTCGTACCTGACCTACTCGGAAAGGGTAGCTCGCTATCAAAAAGTCCTTCGGCGTCGCCGGTTCACCACCGAAGTGTTGTCACACCGCACCATGCACGTGCCCACCGGCAACACTTCGTTCGAGGCGCCCTCCTCGACTGCGTTCAGCGGATCTGGGCGCCACAGTCCCAGATTTTGGCTGGACTCCGAGTCACCGTGGCGCCCAGATCGCAATGCTTGGCCCTGGTGCGAGACAGGTCACGATTTCTCCGGATGCGCCGGATATTTCGTGACCTGCCCAAGGGGTGGGCCCCGAAACACTCCACTGGGTTAGCGGGCGATGCCCCCACCGAGCACGTAGGAGTCGGTGGGATCGAAGAAGACCACACTCTGGCCGGGTGCGACGCGTCGTTGGGGGCTGCTCCAGCGGACGATGCCGCCCTGAAGCGATGCACGCACCGCCGTGCCGTGGGCGCTGCATTGCACCATCACGTCGCCCGTGTAGGGCTGATCTGCCCACACGACATTGCCGAGCAGTACCTCGCTGACGTAGAGATCGGATTCATCGCCGACCACGACCGTCGCCGTGGTCTGATCGATGTGCGTGACATACCGCTTGGGCCCGCCACCCGGGAGGCCGATGCCGCGGCGCTGTCCGAGCGTCACCATCTCGATCGCAGGAACGTCACCTAGCACCGTTCCGGCCGAGTCGACGACGGTTCCCTTACGGAACGGGATCCGGTTGCCGAGGAACGTCGCGCGCCCGCCGGTCTGTGTGATGAAGCACACGTCTTGACTGTCGGGTTTCTCCGCGGTTCGCAGCCCGAGCGCCGCGGCCCTGTCGCGGACCTGCGCCTTGGTGAGGTGCCCGACGGGAAACATGGTGCGGCGCAGTTCGCGTTGCGGCAGCATGTGCACCACGTAGCTCTGGTCCTTTGCCGAATCCGCTCCGCGATGCACGAATCGTCGATCGCCGACGCTCTCGACACGGGCGTGATGACCGGTTGCGATGGCATCGAAGCCCAGCAGATCGGCACGCTCGCTGAGTCGATCGAACTTCAGATGTCGATTACATTCGATGCAGGGGTTTGGCGTGAGACCTTGGCTGTGGGCCTGCACATATGGAGCGACGACATGGGTGTTGAACTCGTCGGAGAAGTTGAAGACGAGATGGTCGATGTCGAGTTGTTGGGCCACGCGGCGGGCATCATCGACATCGGCAACCGAACAGCAGCCGGTGTCGCTCTCGCCTCCCCACAGGCGCATCGTGATCCCGACGACGTGATGACCGGCATCGAGCAATTCGGCAGCGGCCACCGATGAATCGACCCCGCCGCTGAGGGCAACGAGGACTTTCATGCTGCACGCCCGTTGCGCAGCCGGCGGACCGACTCGACGATCGCGGCCGTTGCGACGGCGATGTCATCGGCGGTCGTCGTGCGGCCGAGCGTCAGCCGCAATGCGCCACGGGCCCGCTCGTTGGGGACGCCCATTGCTGCCAAGACGTGAGAAGGCTCCATTGCCCCGCTGGCACACGACGAGGCAGCGCTAGCGCACACGCCTGCTTCGTCGAGGAGATACAGCAGCGCCTCGTTTTCGATCCCGTCGATGCACACATGCGCCGAGCCGGCGACCTTGTGGGCGCGGTCGACGGTTTCGTGGATGTCGTCGAGTTCGGCGCGCAGCCCATCGACCAGCGAATCTCGCAGCTCGGCAACTCTGATGTTCTCGGCCGCTCGCTCGCTGTCGGTGGCTCGCAACGCTGTTGCCATGGCGATGATCCCAGCGACGTTGTGGGTGCCACTGCGGCGCTCGCGTTCCTGGCCGCCGCCGACAAGCATCGGAGCGAACGCCGAACGACCGCGCGCCACCAGCACGCCGACACCCTTGGGTCCGCCGAACTTGTGCGCCGACAGCGACATCAGATCAACGTGCGGCGTGATCAGTCGAAGGTTGAGCCAACACGCCGCCTGCACCGCATCGGTGTGCACCACCGCGTCGGGTGCGGCACGGTTGACAACCGCGGCGGCCTCGGCGATATCGGTGATGGTGCCAACCTCGTTGTTGACGGCCATCACGCTGACCAACGACACATTGGTCAGCTCCGTTGCCAGCCGTTCGAGATCAACTCGCCCCGCCGCGTCGACGCCGACCACGCGGCCACCGCGCGCCTCAACCGCGTGCAACACCGCGTGGTGCTCGACCGCGGGGCACAGAGCCAAGCCGCCACGACGCTCCAGCGTGCCGAAGATCGCGGTGTTGTCGGCTTCGGTACCGCCACTGGTGAAGATCACCTCACCCGGCCGGCAACCGAGCACGTCGGCGACATCGTCGCGAGCCTCGTCGATCGACTTCCGCACCTGCCTGGCGAAGCGGTGAGACCCCGACGGATTGGCGAACCGTTCGCTCAGGAACGGCAGCATTGCCTCGACCGCGTCGGCACGCATCGGTGTCGTCGCCGCATGATCGAGATAGGTGTAGCCGTCGTGCACGGCACCCAGGCTACGCCCGCCCATTGGCCGTCGACGGCTGCAGTGGTCGAAGATGGTGCGATGGATGGCTATACCAACTCGACGTATGGCGACGCCTTTGCCGACGTGTACGACGACTGGTACACCGACATCACGAACATCGATGCAACGGTCAACATGCTCGCCACGCTCGCGGCCGAGTTCGATGATCTGCCGGTACTCGAGCTCGGTGTCGGTACCGGACGCCTGGCAATTCCTTTGGCGACCCGCGGCGTGCAGGTCGTCGGACTTGACGCCAGCGCCGCGATGCTCGTCCGGTTGAACGAGAACGACCAGCGGCAGTCCGTTCGAGGATGCATCGGCGACATGGTCGACGACCAGCCGGACGGGCCGTTCGCGCTGATCTTCGTCGCCTTCAACACGTTCTTCGGCCTCTTGACCGAGGACCGTCAACAAGCGTGTTTCGCGGCGGCGAGCGAGCGGTTGGTGCCCGGCGGCGCGTTCGTGATCGAGGCCTTCGTACCAGAGCCCCAACCCGGGTCGTCGGTCAGCGTGCGTTCGATGACAGCCGACGCGGTGGTCTTGAGTGTCACGACGCACGACGAACAAGCACAGACCGCGCACGGTCACTACATCTCGCTGAGTGAATCGGGCAGCGTGCGTATGCGACCGTGGGCAATCCGGTACGCGACCGTCGAGCAACTCGACTCGATGGCCGAAGCTTCTGGATTTCGTCTAGATCAACGATGGGAAGACGCGGACCGTACGCAGTTCACCGCCGACAGTCCACGACATGTCACGGTTTATCGCACAATTCACACCCCCGTCCGTCAAGTAAGGAATGAAACGTCGTAGGCTTAAAAGTGCTGTGAGTCAACTGCGTCTGAATCCCCTCACCGGGCGGTGGGTAACGATCGTGGCCGAGCGTGCTGAGCGCCCGACCGATTTCGCACCCCGCGTCGTCCAGGTCGAATCTGATCCTGATCGGCCATGCCC
>JAENVT010000101.1 GCA_016650435.1 Ilumatobacteraceae bacterium | reverse complement strand
GCCCGAAGTGCACACCTGCTTCGAGCATCTGTCGCATGGTGACGACGGCCATGATGGTTACTCCTCCTCTGCGGTTGGCGGTGTCGGCACTCCAGCGCCGAAGCGACCGCAGACGGAGTGAGACGTTTGCATCAGGGCCGTCGGGGTTGACGGCCGGTTCGACATGCTATCGGCGAGGTCCCATCCTCGGCCACCCTTGTCGAAGCCGCGCTACGGCGACGCGGCGCATGTCATGGTTGGTGGAGGTGGAAGACGCGGCGCCGAACCGTCCGCAGGAACGAGCCTGGGGCGATACCGGGCGACGCCCAGAAACGGCGCCGGATCGATGTATCGGTCGCCTTGGCGAAGGCCGAAGTAGAATCGCTCGGTCGTTGCTGCGACGGTTTCTCCGGCTCGCACGGTTTGGCCGACGGCCACCCGAACGACTGATAGACGGCCATAGGTCGCTGTGCGTCCGTCGGGCTGGGCGATCACCAGGTAGCGCACACCGGCCACGACACCATTGAATGTCACGATCCCTGGGGCCGCGGCGACCACGGGGGCACCGACGTGCGGCTGGTACTCCAAACCGCGATTGCCCCAGCAGAACGCGCAAGCCGGAGCACGGAATGGGTCGACGACAGGCGCGCGAACCGGTTGCTGATAGCAGGTCGACGACAGCAGGACCAGCGTGGCGACCACGCCGATCATGGTCGGATCTCGGCTAGGTGACGCCCGACGCCGACAGCCTGGCCCGCAGGTGCAGGACGGCCTTGGTGTGGATCTGCGAAACACGACTCTCGGTGACACCGAGAACGCCGCCGATCTCGGCAAGGGTCAGACCCTCGTCGTAGTACAGAGACAGCACCATCTTTTCGCGGTCGGGAAGCCGCTTCACCTCGCCGCGCACGAGGCGCCGCACCTCGCCATCTTCGACGATGGAAGCAGGGGTGTCGGGCACATCGCCGCTGAGCGTGCGCGGTTCTGTACCGGCGACCAAGGCGCGATCGAGGGGACCGACGGTGGTCGATGCAATCGAATTGAGCCATTTTTGGAATTCGGGTGCAGTGATCTTGAGGTGGGTCGACAACTCGGTGTCGGTCGGTGCCCGACCATGCCGGCTCTCGAGCTCGGTGAACGCTGTCTCGACTTCGCGGGCCCGGCTGCGCACGGACCGGGGAACCCAGTCGAGCGAGCGAAGCCCATCGAAGACTGCTCCGCGAATGCGCGGCACCGCGAACGTCTCGAACTTCACCCCACGCGACTGATCGAATCGCTCGACCGCATCGATGAGACCGAAGACGCCAGCACTGACCAGATCGCCGGGGTCGACGCTGTTGGGCAGACCGGCGCCGACACGGCCGGCAACGAACTTGACGAGCGGTGAGTAGTGCACGATCAGATGGTCGCGAGCGATCGGGTCGCGTGATGCCAGCCACTTCTCCCACCAATGCTCGATGTCGTGGTCGCGTTTCATGCTCGGGGGTGGGCTTCCGTGTAGACGGCTCGGAGTCGTTGCTTGCTGACGTGTGTGTAGCGCTGCGTGGTAGCCACGTCAGTATGACCAAGCAGATCTTGTACCACACGCAAGTCTGCCCCACCATCGAGCAGGTGTGTGGCGAAGCTGTGGCGGAGCGCATGGGGATGGGTCGGGCGTTGACTTCGGCGATCGATGATTCGGCGGACGTCACGCGGCGACAACCGCACGCCGCGCTCGTTTCCGAACAACGCCGGGCCGGATTTGGCGTCGACAACATCGCGCCGCACAACAAGCCAGGCTCGAAGCGCATCGACCGCCGGGGCACTGAGAGGGAGCCGTCGTTCTTTGCTGCCTTTGCCCCAGACCGTGATTGCCGCGCCTGCGAGGTCGACTGCGTCGACGTCGAGGCCGCACAGTTCGCCGACGCGTACGCCGCTGCCGTACAGCACTTCGAGCACCGCGTCGTCACGCCGTCGTCGCCACACCGGCTCGGGCTCGCAACCGTCAGGCGCTGCGTCCGGCCCATCGAGCAGCGCGGCGACCTCGCCATGCTCGAGGACTCGAGGGAGTCGCGCCGGGCCGGCAGGTGCCCGGAGCGACACCGTTGGGTCAACCTCGACATAGCCGCGGTGGCGCAAGAACGAGTAGTAGCGGCGCAGGGCGGCGACCTTGCGAGCAATGGTTCGCTTGGCAAATTGGCGCGTCGTGAGCGAGGCCACGAACCGACGAAGCACCAGACGATCGACGTCCAACGGCGAAACGATGCCAGAGCGCTCCACCCATTCGGCAAACAGGTACAGGTCGCTGCAATACGCGCCAACGGTGTTTGCCGACGAGCTGGTGAGCGCATCGGCAAACTCGTCCAGTCGCCAGTCGCCGACGAGGTCGGGACGTCGAGCCCCCGCAAGCGAAGCATCCATCGTGTCAAAGGGTATTCGGTCGGTGTCATCTCAGTGGTGACCCCACTGCTTCGAACCATCCGTCGGACTGTTGAATCCACCCGCTGTGCTCGAGTCGGGCGAGCGCCATGGCCGCGTCGACAAGGCTCAACGAGCAGGCCAGAGCGAGCCCGTCGATCGTCCGCGGCTCGCCGGCGCACGTCTCGTAGACATTGAGGTCGGCGCCACGAGGCCTGGCCCTCGGTTCGGCGATCGATGCCGAAGCATGGGAATGATCCATTGCGAGGGCCACCAGCACGTCGGTGACGTCGATCACCACACCCGCACCGTCCCTGATCAGTTGGTTCGTGCCCAGAGCAGCACGATTGTGCACGCCGCCCGGCACAGCCATCAGCGGCACGTTGCGCTCTATCGCTTCGGTGACGGTGATCAGCGATCCACCCTGTTCGCGGGACTCGACGACGACCACCACCTCGCTGAGGGCGGCGATCACCCGATTGCGCATGGGGAACCGGTAAGCCTCGGGAGCAGTGCCTGGTGGGGCTTCCGACAGCAGCAGACCCTGGTCGGCGACAGAAGCCCACAGGACTCGGTGCTCGCGCGGGTACACCACGTCGTGGCCGGAGGCGACGACCGCGATGGGGCGGCCGGCGCCAGAGGTCTGCAACGCCCCGCGATGCGCACAACCATCGATGCCCCGGGCCAGGCCGGAGACGACGTGCACGTCGGCATCCGCGAGCTGGCGGCCGAGAGTCGTTGCGGTGTCGCGGCCGGCCGCCGTCGCGTTGCGGGTGCCAACGATGGCGGCGCGACGCCCATCGAGCAGCCCGAGATCTCCCTTGGCGAACACAACAGGCGGCGGCAGCGGGTCGTCGAGCAGCTGCGCGGGGTAATCGGCCGTCCCGTGCATGAGTACGCGTACGCCAAGCAGATTGCAGCGTTCCCACGCTTCGTCGAGCAACGAGGATCGCCCGGCCCGCTGCCACGCGGAGCGGACGCCGGAATCGGCGAGAACCCGTTCGATCAATCCCGCCGGACGGTGGTCGCCGACTGCGACTGAATACGCCTCGGAGGGAACGTGGTGGCGAAGGAGTGCACCCAGTCGATGGATCGACATGTGCGGGAACGAAGCGAGCGCCGCGGCGTACGCCTCG
>JAENVT010000100.1 GCA_016650435.1 Ilumatobacteraceae bacterium | reverse complement strand
GCGACCGCGGACAGCCCACCGCTGATCCCGTTCGCCAGGCACATCAGGCCGACAAGATCGGACCCGTCGCAATGGAACGGCAACGCGGCCCCGCCGATCTCGTTGCCGCGCGCGGTCGGGTCGTCGGCTGCCTTGTTCTGATCCGTCACGTCGCCGAGCACGTGGCCGTGCTTGTTCTGCTGCCACGGTCGACCGAGATGGGTGCCGATGCCCCAATAGAGCAACTCCATCTCCGTCTGCGTGTACGCGCTGCGGTCGATGCCGCGCAGGCGGACGAAGCCACGGCCGTTGATGAGTTCGTCCTCGATGCGCGCCAGCCGATGCTGCAGCGTGGTGAGCGGGAAGTCGTCACGGTCGAGTTCGAGGACGTCGTCGGACTTGGTGAGCGCGTGACGGAGCGCGGCGTCGAGCTCGGCGAGCTCGCGATCGTCGAAGCGTTCGGTCCAGACGTTTTCGTCGGCGACGTCGGCGGCCGTCCACACGCACTTGGATTCGAGGATCCGCGGCGTCATGAGCCACTTCCCTTACCGGGGCCAGCTTGCTGGCCGCGCACGAATCGCCCTGGGAGCACCCCGGTCGACGCACCATCGGCATACGTCTCGACACCCGACACGATCGTGTGCAGATACCCGGTCGCTCGCTGCAGCAGTCGTTTGCCGCCAGCGGGCAGGTCGTGCACCATCTCGGGCGGCTGCAGCGTGAGGTGGTCGAAGTCGATGACGTTGACGTCGGCCTTATACCCCGGTGCGAGCAGACCGCGGTCGAGCAGCCCGACCGCTTCCGCAGTGGACCGTGACTGGCGTTGGACGATGAAGGGAAGCTCGAACTTCCGACCCCGCACACGATCGCGGCCCCAATGGGTCAGCAACGACGTGGGGAAGCTTCCGTCGCAGATGGTGCCGACATGGGCGCCCCCGTCGCTGAGACCAGGCACGGTGAGCGGGTGCGCCAGCATCTCCGCGGCGGCGTCGAGGCTGCCGTCGAAGTAGTTCAACAGCGGCAGGTACAGCAGCGCACGGCCGCCATCGCCGAGGAGAAGATCGACGAAGAGTTCGTGCGGTGCCACACCGTCACGACGAGCGCGCGCGGCGATGGAATTCTCAGGGAGCGGCTCGTAGTCGGGCGGATTCCCGAGCTCGAAGATGCGGTCCAACGACAGACTCGAACCAGCGCCCTGGAGTTCGGCAACGAGCCGATCACGGTCGTCGGGTTGCGACAGGATCCGCGCTTGCTCGGCGAGAGGTAGCTGGGCGACCGCAGCGAAGGTGGGAGTGCTCCGAAGCGGGTTGAAGCTGCCCTGCAATCCAAGCAGCACCCCGACCGCACGCGCCGCGACCTGGGCGCGCATGGTGAGACCCTCGGCCTGTGCCGACTCGAGCAGCGCAAGCTTCGAGCGGTACCCGGTGCCGGGAGCGGCCTGCACGAGCGAGATCGACAACGGCCGATTCGATGCGCGCATCATCTCCAGCAACGTCTCGTTCTCGACGTCTCCGTCGGTGAAGTCGGAGACGACTTGCAGTACGCCCCGCCCCGTCGCCCCGATCGCGGCCGCGATGCCGACGAGTTCTTCGCGGGCGGCGGTCAGCGTGGGTGTCGGCTCGCCGCGACTGGTGCGGTGGTTGAGGGTGCGCGACGTGGTGAAGCCAAGTGCTCCCGCACGGACGCCATCAGCCGCGATGCGACCCATCTCGCTGATCTCGTCGGCGGTGGCCGCGTCTCGGTCGGCGCCGCGCTGGCCCATGACGTAAACGCGCACCGGCGCGTGGCACACCTGCGTCGCGATGTCGATGTCGTAGTTCCTGCCGGCCAGCGTGTCGAGATAGTCGGCGATCGACTCCCATTTCCACGACAGCCCCTCGTGCAGCACGGTTCCCGGCAGGTCCTCGACGCCCTCCATCAGCTCTACGAGCATTTCGTGATCGGTCGGTCGCACCGGCGCGAACCCCACGCCGCAGTTGCCGGCGACCACGGTGGTGACCCCGTGGTCGGACGAAGGTTGCAGCCTGTTGTCCCACGTCGCCTGGCCGTCGTAGTGGGTGTGGACGTCGACGAAACCCGGCGTAACGAGTGCGCCGGCCGCGTCGATCTCGCGGTGCCCGCGGCCGGCGACGTTGCCGACCTCGATGATGCGATCGCCGCTGATCGCGATGTCGGCCGTGCGCTGTGGCGCGCCCGTACCGTCGATCACGACCCCACCGCGAATCACGAGGTCGAACGTCACCGCTTCATCCTGACGCAGGTCGAGCAGGACGTCGCAGTCGTGCGCCGGCCTACGACTTCCCAGACGACGACCGCTCGCAGCGGTTTCGCGCCCAAGCAGGCTGACCGGGCGCGATTTCGGCACTCTCAGGCGTGTTTTCGCGCCCAAGCAGGCTGACCGGGCGCGATTTCGGCACTCCCAGGCGTGTTTTCGCGCCCAGGCAGGCTGACCGGGCGCGATTTCGGCATTCCCAGGCGTATTTTCGCGCCCAAGCACGATGAACGACGTGACGCAGGCTGGCAGCACGGCGCGGCTACGATGCGCGTGCGGCGTAGGGGGAACTTTCCCGATTTTCTCGAGGAGTACCAGTGCCGAAGTCAAAGGTCTTGTTTGCGAGCGCATTGGCGCTCGTCGTGGTGTTATCCGCGTGCTCTGCGGCAAAGAGCACCGAGCCCACAACTACCTTCGGCACCGTCGCCAGCCCCGTGCGGACGCTCCCAACCCTCCCGGCGGACGCGGCAACTCCCAGCCAGACGACACCCGGCGAGACGACACCGTTGAACCCCGTGCTGGCGGCAGTCGACACGTCGACCACGATGCCGACAACGGTCCCGACATCATCGAGCACCCCATCCTCCACGACGACGGATTGGGAGGTCGTTGGTGGCATCTTCACGACGAAGGCAGCTGCGCAGACTCAGATCGACAAATTGACGGCTGCCAAGTTCACCGGTTTTTCCCTGAAGGCCGTTGGCGCGAAGACTGCTGCCGTGTTGCCCGGCCTGACCAAAGCTGATGCGACCGCCATGGCGGCCAAGATCAACACAGCCGGCATGGCCAATGCGACGACGTTCCACCTCACCTCGGCGACGACAACGGATTGGGAGGTCGTTGGTGGCATCTTCACCACGAAGGCTGCTGCGCAGAGTCAGATCGACAAATTGACTGCGGCCAAGTTCACCGGTTTTTCGCTCAAAGCGGTCGGCGCCAAGACTGCTGCGGTGTTGCCGGGCTTGACCAAAGCTGATGCGACGGCGCTGGCGGCCAAGATCAACACAGCCGGCGTGGCCACGGCGACGACGTTCCACCTG
>JAENVT010000099.1 GCA_016650435.1 Ilumatobacteraceae bacterium | reverse complement strand
GCTCGCGGTGCCGATCACGCGTGCGCCGCGCAACACCGCAAGCTGCACGGCAATTTGACCAACTCCGCCGGTCGCGCCATGGATCAACACAGTGTCCCCCTGCCCGACACCGGTCGCCGTGAGCGTGTGGACGGCGGTCACTCCCGCGAGCATCAAGCCGGACGCCTCTTCGAATGTGATGTTCGCTGGCTTGGGGACTACTGATCCCGCATCGACGACCACCCGGTCGGCGTAGCCACCGTTGATGCGGTACAGGATCACCTCGTCACCGACATTGATCGGGCCGCGCGGTCCGACCGCGTTGTCGCCGACAGCAGTGACGACGCCCGACGCCTCCATCCCGACCCTCATCGGTAGCGGCAAGCTGGTGCCGAATGCGCCGCCGTACAACTTGGCGTCCGCCGGGTTGACGCCCGCGGCGCGAACGTCGACTGCTACTTGGCCCGCGCCCGGCGATTCGTCCTCGATATTCACGATGGAGAGCACTTCCGGCCCTCCGAAGGCGTTGGCAACGACAGCGCGACTCATGCGTCCCTGCAACGGCCCCAACCCGACGATCTATTCCACCGCGGCTTGGCATGGGCGCCCTCGGCGGTCATCGGGTCGAATTGCATCGTCCGAAAGATTTTCGAGAAATGTCTCAAGTTGTCGACAGGTTGTGCCGATACCGGGTGCAAGAGACGTTTCATGGTCGCCGCACATGTTTTGCTGGACGCCAAAACGGGTAGATGCGTCTCAGGGCAAGTCTGGAAACTTCTTGTTCTTCCGTCACGGCGACCGTTCGAGAAGGCACACGATGAGCATTTCCACCCGCCCGCACCCAATAGCTCGTCCACCAATGTGTGGTCTGCGTTTCGCTCGCCGGCTGGCAATACCCCTGCTCGCAGCGAGCGCGACGATGTTGGTGCTCATACACAATCCGGCTAGCGCCGGCATCGTGCCCACCGTCGGGCTTGCCACTGCCGGCAACTACTCGGTGCTCGGAGCGACAACCGTCACCAACACCGGCCCGAGCGTCCTCGGCCAGAGTCTCGGCCTGTCCCCTGGTACAGACACCCCCGGGTTCCCACCTGGCGTCGTGTTGCCGCCCGGCACCACCGAGGTCGCCAACGCCGTCAGCCTGCAAGCCCAGAATGATCTGATCGCCGCGTACACGGACGCCGCGAATCGTCCGGTCGAGTTCACCCAGACCAACCCCGACCTGGTTGGCCTCACGTTGGCTCCGGGGGTCTACGCCGGAACCGCCAAGTCACCATTGAGCCTCAGCGGACAACTCGTGCTCGACGGTCAGGGCAACAATGCCGCCGTCTTCATCTTCCAGACGGACTCCACGCTGATCACCAGCTCAGGCAGCTCGATCGCGTTGATCAACGGCGCGTCGGAGTGCAACGTCTTCTGGCAGGTTGGCAGCTCGGCCACGCTGGGAACCGGATCGCAATTCGTTGGCAACATCTTGGCCCTCACGTCGATTTCCGTGCAGACAGGCGTCACCGTGCAAGGCCGAGCACTCGCCCGCAACGGTGCCGTCACCTTGGACACCGATACGTTCACGCAACCGAGTTGCGCCGGGTCGACCCTGACGACGGCGCCAACGACGACCATTGCCGGGACACCTCCGACCACCATTGCGCCAGTCACGACGGTGCCCGGTGTCGTTGTTACCGACATCACATTGCCCAGGACTGGCCACAGCGTCGGTTCGACGCCGTATGTCGGCGGCATCGCACTCGTCCTCGGCGCGGGCGCGCTGATGCTGGCTCGTCGCCGGCGCCCGGCGGTCTAACTCACCACCACCACTTTCCTATGGGAGTGTCTGGCGCCCACCTGGGTGCGTTGAAACACTCCGCAGGGGTTCGCGCTGTATCAAGATGCGGGTGTTCACACTCTCTTCGCCCGGAGGATCAGTGACGTGAAGACCGAACCGGCTTGGCCCGAAGACATTCGCATCGCCGAACCGCGGCCGCGTACATGGACCGGTTTCTTTCGCTGGCTGTGGATCCCGGCCAAACGTGGCGTGGATCCTCAACCGCAGCTGTTCCAACATGCGCGCGCTGCCGATGACCCGCAACGGACCGGCATCTGTTGCTCGGGCGGCGGACTACGCTCGGCGGCGTTCTCGTTCGGAGCACTCGACGTGCTGTGGCGCGAAGGCATCGTCCAAGATGCTCAATATCTCGCAGGCGTCAGCGGCGGATCGTATGCAGTCACTGCAGCGACCATCGTGCGCGCACACTCCGACGACGCGACATGGACGAAGGACGAGCCTGGCCCGTACGGCCTCGGGTCACCGGAACTCGACTACCTGCGCAACCGCACCAACTACCTGGCGCCGGGACTGATGGGCCGATGGAACATGTTCCTGCGGCTGTTGCTCGGGATTCTGCTGAACCTCGCAGTGGTCCTCGGGGTGCTGTTCGTCGTCGGGCGACTCGGCGGCAGGATCTACCGATGGGCATTTGACGATCTCGGCTGCGTGCAGGACTGCAAGGGAGCGTTGAAGTTTCATGCATGGAGCGGAATCGTCATCTTCGGCCTGGCCGGAGTTGGCCTGGCCGCGGGCCTGCTCGACCTGCTTTTCAGGCCGGCGGCCGACTGGTGGTGGCGAAGGTTGGTCCGCTGGTGCGGCACGTTTGTCTTTCTTGCAATCATCGCCGCAATCGTGCTGCGCGGCATTCCACAGCTGATCTGGTGGGGCAGGACCAGTCGGTTCGGGCGCGTCGGAAACGCAACGCAATTCGGCCATGCCTCGGGCTCCGTCGGCACCGCAACAGCCTCAATCGCGCTCTCGCTCGGCCACCTGGTGTTTCGTTCGGGGTCCGGCGGAAAGGGCGGCCTGCCGACGAAGCTGGCGAAGGTGCCGCGCAAGTTCCGAACCATCCTGCAGAAGTTCGCGATCGGCCTGGTGGTACCTCTGTCGCTGCTGACCTTCTTCCTCATCGCCATCGACTCCGGCACGCGTCCATGGTCGAAGGGAGCAACGTGGTGGTGGGTCGGTGTGCTCGCCGCGGTCTTGGCGATCTTCGCATTCGGCAATCCGATCGCATGGTCGGCGCAACCGTTCTACAAGCGCAGGCTGCGGTCGGTGTTCGCGCTAAAGCGCGAGACGAATGCAGATGGCGACGTCACGGTTGGGCCCGTCGCCGCCGACCAAGAACCTTTGCTCTCGCGTCTTCGACCGACACATTGGCCGCAGCTGTTGATCTGCGCCGCGGCCAATGTGTCTGACCTCGGATACACCCCGCCGGGTCTCAGCGTGACGAGTTTCGTGTTCTCGCCGGACCACGTCGGCGGACCGCTTGTCGGCTCGATCGCCACCAGCGACTACGAGAAGCGGCTGACCCGGATCCGGTTCTTTCAGAAGGTATGGAACTGGCGCCACGAAGACCGTCCGTCGACCGGCCGACTCCGCGACGTCAGTCCGCTTTCAGCTGTGTCGATCTCCGGTGCGGCCGTTTCGCCGTCGATGGGTCGCATGAATCAGCCGGCGTATCGGATGTTGATCGCGATGTTGAACCTCCGCCTCGGCGTATGGCTGGCCAATCCTCGGCTGATCGGCAACCTCGAAGCTGACGCGACGTTCAAGCCGCTCGTGCGACCGACCTACCTGCTGCGCGAGTTGCTCGGACAGAACAACCTCCGCCGAAAGTTCATCTATGTTTCCGACGGTGGGCACTACGAGAACCTCGGCCTCGTCGAACTGCTGCGGCGCGGTTGCACGAAGATCTACGCAATCGACGCCTCCGGCGATACACCCGGCACCATCCGCACGCTCGGTCAGGCGGTCGCCTTGGCCCGCAGCGAGATCGGCGTTGAGTTCGACGACATCGACCCGTCGATCTTTGCCGTCAAAGATCCCGATGAACCGGGGATCGTCATCGCCGATCATGCGAGCCTGCACTACACGTTCCCGGCCGGCGGTGGTGAGGGCACGCTGATCTACATCAAGAAGGCGCTCGTCAAAGACAAGGCCACGCCTGCCGACCTGATCTCGTACCAACAGGCTCGCCCGGTGTTTCCTTACGACTCGACGGGCGACCAGTTCTACGACGTCGAACAGTTCGAGGCGTACCGTGCTCTGGGTGCCTCGGTGACGCGCCGCGCCCTGGCGCCCGAGCATGGTCAACCGCCGGGCGACGATGCCTGATCGGGCGTCGCCCACTGACATTCGTTATCGTCGGCCGCATGACAGGGCAGGCCAATGACTGATACCCAGGCACGTCCGAGCCATCTCGGCTGGCACTCGTCGGTTCCACCCAACGGGTTTGCCAACCGGGCCGTGACCCAGACGTCGAACAGCAATCCATTGGGCCTCGAAACTCCGCCGGCAGACGACATCGAGACGACGCCCGAGCACTACAACCTCATCGGTGGCGATCCGGCGTGCGCCGGGTGGACTCGATCGTACGACGACCCGAACGTCGTGCAACTGCGCGAGAAGCTGAAGCGACACAACGGCATCAAGGGGCTCGAAGTTCTCGATTGCACGGAGGTCGAACGGGCAGCGCACCTGTTCCATCGCGACGGCTTCGTGGTCGTTCGTGACCTGCTGGGTCCCGAGCAGTTGGCGCGCATGCGCCGCGCCACCGAGCGAGCGCTCGACGAGATGCTGGCGGTCGACCCGACCTGCGCGGCGGGCGGTGGCGCGGGTGGTCTGCCACATCGCTTCTCGTTCGGAAGCAGCTCGGCGTCACGGCACATGCTGCATGTCGACGAATGGGTCGAGCTGGTCGACATGCCCACCACGACGCCGATCCTGAAAGCGATCTTCGGTTCACCCAACTACATCCTGATCGGTGCCGGCGGCGATGTCGCCATGCCGGGCGCGATCGAGTACCAGGGTTTGCACTCCGACAACGTCTGGTCAGAGCTACACGATCCAACCGGTCGGATCTCGACCAGGGAACTGCCCGTTCCTGCGGTCACGATCAACTTCCCGATGATCGATCTCACACCGGAGAACGGTCCGACCAGGCAGATCCCCGGCACGCAGAACTCCCGCAATGCAATCCCCAACCTGGCCGACGAGCCTGACTGGATGAAGCTCAGCACGGTGTGCCCTGCGCCTGCCGGCTCTGGCATCTTCCGTGATCTACGTTCCTGGCACGGCGGCACCCCAAATCTTTCCCACGACGTGAGGGCAGCACCGAACATCGAGTACTTCGCTCCGTGGTTCCGAAGTGAGGCTGTGATTCGATCGATGCCCTACGAGCAGTGGAAGAAGTTGTCGCCCCACGGGCAACGCATCTCGCGATACGTGATGTGTGGGAAGGGTGAAAAGGTGATCGGCGCTGGTTACATCCACCCGAGGGCAAAGATGCGTGAAGCATTCAGGGAGGAGCAACTCCGCGAGCTTGGCCCAGAGGCGGCCGAGGAGTACCTGCGGCGCTTGTAGAGCGCTCTATCACAGCTCAGCACCGTGTGGCATGCTCTTGGTACGACTCCCCAAAGAGGCAATCCAGGACAGGTGACGATGTGTTGACGGATTCGAAGATCGATGCCAGCGAGGCGCTTGCAGAACTGAACGCCAACGGCCACGTAGTACTGCCCAACCTGCTTTCCAAGGACATGGTCACCGACCTCCGCGATCGCGTCGAACGCATCCTCGCCCACGAACGCGAGCACCCCGTCGATCCCGGCAGGAGTCAGATCTCGGTCGACCAAGCCGAAGACGTCAACTTCGATCTGTGGCGCAGCGGCGACGACGAGATCGAACGAATGAAGAATCGCATTCGTCATCGTCAGGCGGAGGAGTTCGACACACCCTGGCCCGTCAGTGGCAACGATGTGTGCATCAGCTTCATCCACATTCCGTCGCTCTTCGACGGAGATCGTTCGCAACGCATCTTCAACCTCATCAACAAAGACGTCACCTTTGCGCCCCTCGTCGAGCACCCGACGGTGCTGTCAATGATGGACGAGGCACTTGGTCGCGATGCGATCGTGCTCGACATGAGCGTGAACCACATCGGTCCGCACACCAACAGCGCAGGCTGGCACGTCGACTCCCCGCTCACCCAGATCGCCGAGCCACTCCCCAATTTCACGCTCGGCATCCAGACCGCGTGGATGCTCGACGACTTCACCGTCGACAACGGAGCCACCCACGTCGTCACCGGCAGCAACCACACCCAACGCAAACCTCCGTCGGGACGTGGTGTGCTGGAGAACGAAACGGTGCTGGAGGGACCGGCGGGTTCGATCGCCATGTGGTTGTCGCAGACCTGGCATCGTCATGGCGAGAACGTCACCGACGGCGTGCGCAACGGCGTGATCGTTCAGTACGGCCGCTCGTGGGTGAAGCCGTTCGTCGACCTGCGCACGCCGATGGATGCAGCGCAAGCAGCCGCCTTCTCGCCTCGACTGCGCTACATGCTGGGATGCAACGCCAGCGCGCCGGTGCGCGGCTGAGCGCCGAAGGCGGTCATCTTCCCGCTGCGGATTGATCGGTGCGTGACATCGACGACGTTCGCACGACGAGCTCGGGGTGGAACACCACCTGTTGATGAACGTGATCGTCGCGATCCTCGCTCTCGGCAAGTAGTAGCTCGGCGGCGGTGCGACCAAGCAATTCGCGTGGCTGACGGACAGAACTGAGCGGAACAGCAGCGGCACCGGCAAACCAGATGTCGTCGTAACCAACGATTGCGAGATCGCCTGGCACATCCACTCCTGTTCGGGTCATCTGCTGCAGAAGGCCGAGTGCCAACAGGTCGTTCGCACAGAATGCCGCTGTTGGACGGCGGGCACGGGGCAGCCCGAGCAGGCGCTCGCCGGCGCGCAAACCTTCGGCGAAGTTCAATCCGTCGGTCGACAGCACTGCGAGATCCTCGGGCGAACGTCCAGCGGCCTCGAGCGCCGATCGCGCGCCGCGGAGACGGTCGGCAACTTGGACCGTCGAGACCGGTCCACCGATAAACGCAACTCGGCGATGACCCTGTTCGAGGAGATGTGTGACTGCAAGCATCCCGCCTTCGACGTCGTCGACGCCGACGCTGCACCAGTCGTCACCGCCAGAACGATCGACAAGAACAACGGGAATGCCGCGTCGCACGAGGTCGATCTGGGACATCTCGTGGCCGACCGGTGTCACCAGGATGCCGCGCACACGCTGTTCTGCGAGAAGTCCGAGGTAGTCGCCCTCACGGGTCGCGTCGCTGTCGCTGTTGACGAGATAGACAGCGACACCGTTCTCGCGGGCGACCTCCTCGACGCCTTTGGCGACGTCCGTGAAGAACGGGTTGGATGCATCCAGCACGAGGTAGGCGATTGTTCGACTGAGACCGGCCCGAAGGTGGCGGCCAGCCTCGTTGCGGATGAAACCCAACTCGACGATGGCTCGTTGAACCTTGCGGCGTGTCGCGTCGCTCACCGAGCCTGGCCGATTGAGAACGTTCGACACGGTCCCAACGGAAACGCCGGCGCGCTTGGCGACATCTTTGATACCAGTCGCCGCTGCTCTCACCTAGTCCTCCGCCTGCCAGTCGACCCCTCGCGGGCGCCCACGTTACTTGCTGCGAGGCGGTCTTCGAGGCTTGCCCAATCAAGTGTTTGCTCGGGTTCCACGACGGTGGAGGGCAGCGCAGACTCGACGAGTCCGCGACCCTGGTCGAGATCGTCGAGGACACCGTCGGAGATGGCCTGTACGAGCGCGTTGCCCACAACCGTCGCTTCAACCGGACCACAGAGGACCCGGCGTTCGCACGCGCTAGCGGTGAGGCGAGTGAGCAATGTGTTGGATGAACCTCCGCCGACGAAATGGATGACCTCGGCTGGACGGCGACTGATCGTCTCGATTGTGCGCACAGTTCGTCGGAACGACAACGCCAGCGAATCGATGATGATCCGGGTGACGTCTGCCGGTGTGACCGGCACCTCCTGTGACGTCGCCTGGCACACAGCTCGGATCTTGTTGGGCATGTCGTCGCTGCCAAGGAGGCGGTCATCGTCGGGATCGATCACGGCCCGTCCCCCACGCAAACTCGAGGCGGCTGCCACGAGCTCGTCGATCCGCAGGCTGGATCCCGTCGATTCCCACGAACGTCTGCACTCCTCGAGCAGCCACAGCCCGGTCACGTTCTTCAGGAAGCGAATCGAGTTGCCGACGCCAAGTTCGTTCGTGACATTTGCGGCGAGCGCCTCGTCGGTGGTGAGCGCTGCGGTGAGCTCAGATCCGATGAGTGCCCATGTTCCGCACGATATGTAGATCGAGGGTTGAGACGAACGCAACGGGGTACCGGCGATCGCGCTGGCGGTGTCGTGACTTGCCGCGGCGACCACGGAGAGGCCCTCGAGAGCCGGATGCTGAGCCGTGAGCTCGCGCCGAATCGTGCCGAGCGCCGCGCCGGGTAGATGGAGTGAAGGCAACAGTGACGGACGAATGCCAAGCGCCTCACACAGCTCACCGCTCCAGCGGTGCGTCCGCGCGTCGAGCAACTGGGTGGTGCTCGCGTTGGTGACTTCGTTCGTGGTGCTTCCGCACAGATGGTTGTTGATGAGGTCCGGGATCATCAACAGCCGTGATGCGCCCTCCAGTTCGCCGCTCGATAGTGAGGCTGCGAGTTGATACATCGTGTTGAACGGCAAGAACTGGATACCGGTGACCTGATAGATGCGCGCTCGTCCGAGCCGACCAACGACCGACTCCATGACTCCGTCGGTCCGGTGTGATCGGTAGGCGTGCACAGGTCCGACGATTTCGGCCTTTTCGTCGAGCAGCCCGTAGTCGACCGCCCACGAATCGATAGCGACCGACTGCAACCGAGCGCGTTCGGCGGCACGTCCGAGACCGATCCCCACCTCCGAAAACAGCCGATCGATCTCCCAGAACAAGGCACCGTTCGGTCCCGAGACTGTCGGACTATGGAATCGATGAACAAGGTCGAGGGAGATGCGCTCGGAGCCAATCTCAACGTTGACAACCCGACCACTCGTTGCACCAAGATCGACCGCAGCGTAGATCGGCATGGAAGACGCTCGACCTGGTCAGCGAAGAAATGCCGCAGCGACGCCGGCGTCGACAGGAATGTGGAGACCCGTGGTGAGCGACAGATCCCCAGCCGTCAAAGAGAACACAGCGGCAGCAACATGTTCAGGAAGGACTTCGCGTTTCAGCAACGTCCGCTGCGCATAGAAGGCACCCAGGTCCTCCTCGGCCACGCCGTACACAGCGGCACGTTGAGCGCCCCAGCCTTTTGCGAATATGCCCGAGCCGCGGACGACACCATCAGGGTTGACGCCATTGACTCGTATACCGAACTCGCCGAGTTCAGCGGCGAGGAGACGGACCTGGTGCGCCTGATCCGCCTTGGCCGCACCGTATGCAATGTTCGATGGGCCCGCGAAAACGCCGTTCTTACTGGCGATGTAGACGATGTCGCCACCCAAGCCCTGCTGGATCATCATCCGGGCCGCCTCGCGTGAGACAAGGAACGATCCCTTGGCCATCACGTCGTGCTGGAGATCCCAGTCGTGCTCGGTTGTTTCCAACAGCGGCTTGGAGATCGACAAGCCCGCATTGTTGACGACGAGGTCGATGCCTCCGAAGGCAAGCGCCGCCGCTTCAAAGGCGGCGACCACCTGCTCGGCCGATGTGACGTCCATCGATATGCCAAGTGCTCGATCGCCATCGCCGATCTCACTGGCGACGTCCGTCGCACTTGTCCCGTCGAGGTCCGCAACCACGACGCACGCACCTTCGGATGCGAGACGAAGCGCAATCGCACGGCCAATGCCTGATCCGGCGCCTGTCACCAATGCGACGCGTGTCGCCAACGGCTTGGGTTTGGGTAGGCGTCGAAGTTTGTCCTCTTCAAGTTGCCAGTACTCGATGCGAAACTTCTCGCGCTCGTCGATCGGCCGATACGTCGACAGCGATTCGGCGCCACGCATCACCCGGATGGCGTTGACGTAGAACTCACCGGCGACACGCGCTGTCTGAGCGTCTTTGCCATAGGAGAACATCCCGACACCGGGCACGAGAACGATCGCCGGGTCGGCGCCACGCATCGGTGGAGAGTCCGGTTCGGCGTGACGGTTGTAGTAGGCCGCGTAGGATTCCCTGTACCGCACGTGGATCGCATGCAATCGCTCCGTGAGCGCATCCCGATCGGCGGTCGTTGGTAAGTCGAGCACCAACGGTGCCACCTTGGTTCGCAGGAAGTGATCCGGACAAGACGTTCCCAGAGCGGCGAGCCGGGGCATCTCGGCTCGGGATAGGAAGTCTACGACGACCTCGCTGTCGTCGAAATGGCCGACCATGGGCGAGTCCGTTGACGCCACGCCGCGCAGAAGGGGCGCAAGTTGCGCGGCGCGAACTCGTCGGTCGGCCGGAGCGAGGGGCGCGTGGCCATCGACGACAGTACCGAACGGGTCGGGACGTCCATGTTCGCTTATGAAGGCTTCGGCGCGCCGAATCACGTCGAGGCTGCGCTGCTCACATTCATCGCTTGTCGCTCCCCATGTCGTGAGCCCATGTCCTCCCAGAATGCACCCGAGCGCTCCCGGATTCGCCGCGTGGAGTTCGGCAATGTCGAGTCCGAGCTGGAAGCCGGGCCGGCGCCAGTCGACCCAGAGAAGCGAATCACCAAAACAGCGTTTCGTCAGCTCCGGACCATCGACGGATGTCGCAAAGGCGATGATCGAATCAGGATGAAGATGGTCGACATGCATCGCATCGACGAGCGCGTGCATGGCGGTGTCGATGCTGGGCGCGGCTCCCCCGCGTCCGAACAGGCAGTAGTCGAAGAGACCCACCATCTCGTCTTCGTGTTCGGCTCCGCGGTAGACACCAACGAGACCTCTGACTCGGCTGACTTCGAGGACCGCCAGTCCCGATGCTGTAAGGGTCCCGAGGTCGCCGCCGGAGCCCTTCACGAACATGACGCGAACTTCTCTCCCCGTCGCAGGGTCGAGCGCGTCGCCCTTGGCCGATGCGTTGCCACCGGCGTAGTTCGTATTGCGCCGGTCGCTGCCGAGACGGTGGCACCTCGCGAGTAGGTCCGCGACTGTGGCGCGATCATTCGGTTCTTCAGCCATGAGAAGAATCCTGTCTATCTCATGCGAGATGGAAGATCTGACGAAGCCGCATGAAGCCTTCGTCTGGTTGGTTGTCGTCGAGACCCACGAAGAACTCCGCCATCGTCGCCTGCCATTCCGCATTGACGGGGCGGGCGGCCATGCCCGCCTGGGCGGCGGCGAGATCGGGTGTCTCGATATATCCGATCAACGTGCCGTCGCGTTGATCGATGAAGAGCGAGTAGTTGGTCCAGCCAGTTTCGGCCAACGCCGCGAGCATCTCCGGCCACACGTGGGCGTGGCGTTCGACGTACTCGTCGAGGCGATCCAACCTGAGCTGAAGTCTGAAGCAGACACGTTCCATGGTTTGAGACCTGCTCGACCCCCCGACGGAGAGTCGAGCAGGCACATCAGTCGGTCAGAACTTGAACTGGTCGACGTTGTCGGCGGTGAACTCGGCGGGCGGACCGACGATAACGACACCGTCGCCGTCTGGCGTGTAGGTCTTGTCGCCGCCGACAAATCCCGCCTTCAGGTCGTTACCGCTGGCAGCATTGACCGCGGCGTAGACACCGAGGTAGCCGAGCATCCCGGGATCCCAGAGCCCGACCGTCTTCACGGTTCCGTCCTTGAGGTAGGCCTTCATCTCGCTCGGGAGACCCAGGCCGGTGACTTGAACTTTGCCCTTGAACTCGGAACCGGAGATGTACTTTGCCGTCGCGGCGACCCCGACGGTGGTTGGTGAGATGATGCCCTTCAGATTCGGATGTGACTGCAGGAGGGCCGCGGCCTTGTCCGCTGACTTGGCTGCGTCATCATCGCCGTACACCGTGTCGACCAGCGTCAGCTTTGGATAGTTCGCAGCGAGGTCCGTCTTCATCAGCGCGATCCATGCGTTTTGATTCTCCGCGGTCGCTGCCGCCGAGAGGATGGCGATTTCGCCTCCGTCGGGCCCGATCGCGTCCGAGATCCACTTGTCCTGTGATGAGGCGATCAGGTCTGGGGTCGTCGGCTTGATCATCGCCAGGCGGGCAGACTTGTCGTTGACATCCGCGTCGTATGTGACGACGGTGATCCCTGCGGCCTTGGCCTGCTGTAGCGAAGGCGTGACCGAGTCAGCATCTGCGGCTGAGATCACAATCGCATCGACGCCCTTTTGGATCTCGGTGTTGATGAACTCGGTTTGCGCGGCGCCTGTTGCTTCCGTCGGGCCAACCTGTTCGCAGGTCGCGCCGAGCTCGGTGCACGCCTTTTGAGCCCCGACGAACGCCGCATCGAAGTACGCATTGTTGATGGCCTTGGGAATGATCGCGATCGTGAGACCGGTCTTCAGTGCGCCGCCGGTGCCCCCTGCCGAGGTCGGTGTCGTTCCTCCAGCCGTGGTCCCGCTGGCCTGTGTCGCTGGAGCGGCTTGGGTATCGGACGATTTACTGTCCGACCCGCAGGCGCCGAGCAGCGTCAGCGCCAAGCCGACCGCTGCATACCGTGTGAGCTTCTTGTGCATGTGTTTCTCCTGGTTGTTCACCGTCTTGTTGGGACGGTTGGTGGGATCGAGAGTTCTTGTGCGGGCGAGCGAGGCGGGTCACCGGCGATGTCCCGCCGGTCGAGGTCCGCGCCTGCGGGCTCGAATGCATCTGGGGAATGCAAATGAGAGTGACGGCGATTGGAGATTCGAGGACCTATTGCCGGGATGACGACCGATACGAGCAGGAGCGAACCGGTGACGATGGTCAGCTCATTGGCGTTGGCGCCATTGAGCCGCAGCAACGAACGGATCGAGCCGAGGAAGGCGACTGAGCCGGCGACGGCCCACATCGTTCCGACACCACCGAAGATCGAGACGCCGGCAAACAGCGCCGCTGCAATGACCTCTAGCTCCATGCCGATCGCGCCGTCGGGTCGCGCGCTGGCGAAGCGAATCGTGTAGATCACTCCAGCCAGGCCCGCCATCAGTCCATTGGTGATGAACAACGTGAGCACTGTGCGTTGAACCGGGATCCCAACGAACCGCGCGGCATCCTTGCTCTGGCCGATCGCGTACACCCATCGCCCCAATCGCGTTGCGTGGAGCACTACTCCGAAAGCCAAACCGAACACGACGAGGGGCACCGTGACATAAGGGACCCACGTCCCGAACAGGCCCTTAAAGTTCAGACTGGTGAAGCTCGTCGAGAACGGGGTGAGCTGCTTGTCGCCCAAGAGCGCGAAGCACAGGCCGCGATAGAGGGCGAGCGTGCCGATCGTGACGGCAAGTGATTGCAGGCCGAGTTTGGTTACCAAGAGACCGTTGATCGCTCCGCACACAAATCCCACTGCCAGGGCGCTGAGAACCGCAAGGGGAATGTTGCTGGTGTGTTGCCACACGAATCCGAGCATGCAACTCGAAAGCGCGGCAGTGGAGGAGACGGAGAGATCGATCTCGCCGGCAATGATCAGAAACGTCATCGAAAAGGCGATCAGCATGATCTCGCCGATGCTTTGGATGAGGAACGTCATGTTGCTCGTCGTCAGGAACTTGTCGTTCCAGAAGCTGCCGATGAGAAGCGTCAGCACCACCAGCACCGGCACGAACTTGTCCCACTGAAGTCGGTCCAACAGCTTCATCGTTGACCGATCCGTTCAGCTCGGTCGCGGCGAAGGGTGACGATTCGATCGGCGCTGATCGCCCCGAGCAGCAGCGCTCCGTTGACAGCCTGTTGCCAAAACTCTGGGATCGACAGAGCGCTCAGTGAGAACCCGATCGATCGAAGCAACATCGCGCCAAGAAGTGCGCCCACAACAGTCCCCGAGCCTCCGAATATGTTGACGCCTCCGACGACACACGCGGCGATGACGGCGAGCTCATATCCCCCGCCAGCGTTGGCGTCGACGCCGCCGAGGCGGGCGACGAACAGCACTCCGCCAACACCGGCGCAGGCACCGCAGATCATGTAGGCCGCGACTGTTCGCCACCGCACCGGTATTCCGGCCAGAACCGAGGCGGCCGGGTTACTACCGACCGCGTAGAGGTCTCGTCCGGATCGCATGTGCCGGAGGTACACCGAGGCGATCGCGCCCACGACGAGGACGATCCACATCAGCTTCGGAACTCCGAGGAAGCGGTCGACACCGAATGAGACGAAGTCCTGAGGAAGACGGTCTGTTGTGATCCGCGAGCCGCCAACGATCTTGGCTTGGATGCCCTTGACGACGTACAACGTGCCGAGCGTGACCACGAGCGCAGGAAGATCGAGCATGGCGATGAGGAGCCCGTTGACCAGCCCCACGCACAAACCAACGGCGATGCCAACTGCGAACGCCTTCAACAGCTGTCCGTCACCACCATCTTTGATGGCGCTCCCGGCGACATACGCGGCGAGTCCGAGCGTTGACCCGACCGAGAGGTCGACCTTGCGCATGAGCAGAACGAAGCTCTCGCCGATCGCGACCATGCCCGTGATCGCTGCGGCGAGCATCAGGTCTGTGCGACCTTGCGACGACAAGAAGCGGTGGTTGGCGAGCGACGTTCCGATGAGCACGACGAGCAGCGCGGCGCCGACTGGTACTTCGCGACGACGCAGAAATGGGGAGCCCGAAGCTCTCACTGCGGGTTGACTGACAGCAGTCGTTACGACGCTCATGCCACCGATGCCTGACCTGTGGCCGCCAGCATGATCGACTCTTGTGTTGCCTCGGCGCGGCTCAGCTCGCGCATCAGGCGCCCTTCCCGCATCACGAAGACCCGGTCCGCCATTCCCAGCACCTCGGGCAGCTCGCTGCTGATCATCAAAATTGCCAGACCTCTGGAAGCGAGCTCACCGAGGAGGCGGTGTACCTCGGCCTTGGTACCGACGTCGATCCCGCGAGTCGGCTCGTCGATCACGAGCAGCTTCGGATTGGTTGCCAACCATTTTGCCAGCACAACCTTCTGCTGGTTTCCGCCCGAGAGCAGGTCGACGGGCCGGCCTAGACCCTGGTGCTTGAGCTGCAGGCGCTGTGACCATTCCTGGGCCACTTTCCGCTCGTCGCGCCGTCGGATCAGCCCACGACGACGAATCTTGTCCAGAACGGTGACGGCGATGTTTCGGTCGATGCTGGCCGGCATGAACAGCCCCTGCTGTCGACGATCTTCCGGGACAAGAACGACGCCCCTGCGCAGTGCCTCCCGCGGGTTGCCCTGCTGCAGCGGCTGCCCATGGAGCAAGACGCGACCGCCGTCGTAGCGATCAATCCCGAACACGGCTCGCACCACTTCGCTTCGCCCCGAGCCAACAAGTCCCGCAAGGCCGACGATCTCACCAGCGTGAACAGTAAAGGAGATGTCGTCGAACACGCCACGGCTGGTCAGATGCTCGACCTTGAGCACTGTCGCGCCGATCGCCGCATCGGCCTTTGGGAAGAACTCGGTCAGCTCGCGACCGACCATCAGTTGAACCACTTGTCCGGGCGTGGAATCAGCGACCGTCGCCTCTCCGACGGTTGCGCCGTCGCGCATCACCGTGTAGCGATCACACAAAGCGAAGACCTCGTCGAGCCGATGGCTGACGAACACCACCGCTGCTGCACGGTCGCGGAGTCGGCGAGCAACGCCCATCAAGCGCTCGGCCTCCACAGCCGAGAGAGCCGCTGTGGGCTCATCCATGACGATGACCTGGGCGTCGATCGAGAGTGCCTTGGCGATCTCGACTACCTGTTGATCCGCGATCGACAGCCCGGCGGCTCGCCGGTCCGGGTCGAGGTGGACGCCGAGCAGATCGAACAATTCCGCCGACCGGGCCTTCATCGTCGCCCAATCCACGCGGCCTGCCGTGCGAGGCTGCCGGCCCACGAACACGTTCTCGGCGAGCGTCAGGTCGGGAAACAGGCTTGGCTCCTGATAGATCACAGCGACACCCTGTTCGCGCGAGCGACGCGTCGAGCCCTGCTCGAACGGTGCGCCGTGCAACGTGATCTCGCCGTCATCGAGGCGATGAACACCGGCCAGCGCCTTGAGGAGTGTCGACTTGCCGGCACCGTTTTCCCCGAGCAACGCATGAATCTCGCCCGGGCGCAGCACAAGCGACGCACCGTTCAATGCAACGGCACCCCCAAATCGCTTGACCGCGCCTCGCACGTCCAAGACCACTGCGCTCATTGACTACCCCCCGGGCGAGCACATGTCATCTCATGCTCCCCATCCAGCCTGAGCGCCGTTCGCTCGATCAGCGCAGATGGTCTCGTAGTAGCCCGACCGTTGATAGGCCGCGACCGGATCAGGGTCGATGTCCATCGCCGATCGTGCTTCGGCGAGGATCGGCCGCACGTCGGTGTTGTACGCGTCCATGAACACTTCGTTGGCACCGAGCACATCACCTGCAGCTTGAGCCGCTGCAAGCGCATCGGTGTCGATGCACCACACCTTCGCCGTGGCCTCCTGTACGTTCATCACCGAACGGATCTGTGCGGCGATCTTGGGTTCGATGTTGTGACACTGGTCAAGCATGAAGGCGATGCCGGCATGCGGGTCGAGCCCGCCGCCGCGGCGAACCTCCCACATGATCCGGAAGAGTTGGAACGGATCTGCGGCTCCGACCATCAAGTCGTCATCTGCGTAGAAGCGCGAGTTGAAATCGAACCCACCGAGCTTCCCGGCGCGGAGCAGGACCGCAACGATGAACTCGATGTTGGTACCAGGGGCATGATGGCCAGTGTCGATCACGACCTGCGCTTTGGGGCCGAGGGCGACGCAGTGCGCGTACGCGGTTCCCCAATCCGGCACATCCATCGTGTAGAAGCTTGGCTCGAACAGCTTGTACTCGAGCAGGAATCGCTGGTCGTCGCCGAGGCGCTCGTACACCTCCGCCAGTGCAGCTGCAAGATGGTCCTGTCGCCGGTGGATGTCATCCTGCCCCGGATAGTTCGTGCCATCCGAGAACCACAGCTTGAGATCACGCGATCCTGTGGTATCCATGATGTCGACGCACTCGAGCAGATGATCGGTTGCCTTCCGACGGATCCGCGGATCAGGATTCGTCACGGAGCCGAGCATGTAGTCGTCGTCTTGAAACACATTCGAGTTGATCGCCCCGATGCGCACACCAAGGTTTGCTGCGTGCTTGGCCAACTCGCGATAATCGTCGACTCGGTCCCACGGAATATGCAGCGCGACGCTCGGCGCAGATCCGGTGAACTGATGAACTTGGGCCGCGTCCGCGATCTTCTCGTGCGGATTCCGCGGCACACCTTTTTGAGGAAACACCTTGAACCTGGTGCCTGAGTTCCCGAACGCCCACGACGGCAGTTCGATGCTGAGATCGCGAAGACCGTCGGCAATTCTCTGCTGGACTGTCATGTTCATCTCCCCTCTACACGTTCGGTGATGTGCGCGCGTAGATGAAACGTTTCAGAAACCGACAGTACGTGACCGTCGACACGTTGTCAAGGAGAACCGTCGACACCGGCATGGGGCCTGCATGCGGCGCCAGCTGCGTTCGAGGACCACACTGAAACGTTCACTTCACAACTCCTTGGGGGTTAGCCTTCCAACCGACACGAGGACGCAAGGGGTGGGTGGTCATGCCGTGAAACGCCAGGTACCCAGGCCGAGGGAACTCGCCTCGCTGCTGAAGCTGAAGAAGCCGCAGCTCAATCCCACGGCGCGCCGGCTCGGGCGTGCACACACGATCTATGACCTCAGAGCCATCGCCAAACGGCGCACTCCCCGAGCACCCTTCGACTACACCGACGGGGCCGCGGATTCGGAGCTGTCGCTGAAACGGGCCCGTCAAGCGTTCGAGGACATCGAGTTCCATCCAGCGATCCTGCGCGACGTCGCCCACATCAGCACGTCGTGGGATGTGCTCGGCGCACCTGTGGCTTACCCGTTCGGCATCGCACCAACGGGGTTTACCCGAATGATGCACACTCAGGGCGAACGAGCCGGCGCCAGTGCCGCCGGAGCGGCCGGTATCCCGTTCGCGCTGTCGACGGTTGGTACCACTTCCATCGAAGACGTCAAGGCTGCCAATCCGAACGGCAGGAACTGGTTCCAGCTGTACATGTGGAGGGATCGGGATCGCTCGATGTCCCTGCTCGAGCGGGCCGCGGCTTGCAATTACGACACTCTGCTCATCACGGTCGACGTGCCTGTCGGCGGGGCCCGCCTTCGCGACAAGCGGAATGGGCTGACCATTCCTCCCTCGATCACCGCGAGAACGGTGTTGAACGCAATTCCCCACGCTGCCTGGTGGTTCGACTTCCTCACCACGGAGCCTTTGAGCTTTTCCAGCTTTGATCGTTGGGACGGCACTGTGGCCGAACTGATGGACACAATGTTCGACGCCACAGTGAACTACGACGACCTGGCGTGGATCGTCGAGCACTGGCCAAACAGAGTCGTTGTCAAAGGCATCCAGACCCTGGAAGATGCCAAGAAAGTCGCCTCGATGGGCGTAGACGGCGTGCTGTTGTCGAACCACGGTGGCAGGCAACTCGATCGGGCGCCCATCCCGTTCCACCTTTTGCCCGAGGTCGTCCGCGAGGTTGGCTCCGATGTCGAGGTGCACGTCGACACCGGAATCATGTCAGGCGCAGACGTTGTTGCGTGCGTGGCGCTCGGCGCACGCATGACCCTTGTCGGTCGCGCCTACTTGTACGGGCTGATGGCTGGAGGGCGGGCAGGTGTCGATCGGGCGATCGAGATTCTCGCCGACCAGGTCGAACGGACTATGCGACTCCTTGGTGTCGCCTGCCTCGAGGAGCTCAACCCACAGCACGTCACGCAGATGCATCGGCTCGTCGTTCCACGCAGCAACTCAACGACGAACTAGACACCGTCGGCGCCACCGCGATGATCCTCCAAACGATTCTCTCTTCCGCCGCCATCGATCCAGCGTTGTGCGCTGGACGTTGCGGGGGTCGCCTAGATCAGGCGAACTTTTTGGGCTTCTTCGCCCTTCTTGCCAGGAGCAACTTCGAACTCAACCTGGTCGCCCTCGTTGAGCGACTTGTAGCCACTGCCTTCGATGTTGGAGAAGTGGACGAACACGTCGCTGCCGCCT
>JAENVT010000098.1 GCA_016650435.1 Ilumatobacteraceae bacterium | reverse complement strand
TAGCGGGCGACGACGAAGCCGGTGCTCCACAACACCACAAAGATCCACGGCGTCCACGAGACGACGCGAGAAGGGCGAGTCGCCGAAGCGACCCGCCCTTCCACGATCGAACCCTGCAATTCGGTCAGGCGCCACCCTCAGTCAGAGTGACGGTGGCCGGCGTGAAGCTTGACCCGTTGATGTCAACTCCAAGCGTCGTCAGCAATGTCTGCGCGTCTTTGACGATGTCGTTGGTGAAAGCGCCTGCGTCGGGGGCCTTGGTCAGCACGGTGCCGCCCTCGAGATTCTTGGTCTGCTGCGACAGCGTGGCGGTCCGATCCCATGCTGCCTGGTCGATGGTTCCAACACCGCCAGTGGCAGGCCAGATGAGCTTGTTGATCTCGTTCATCTGCCACTTCTGGTGGGTGAGCCCAAGGATCGAGTTCTTGTCGGTGACCAGTTGAGCGCACGCATCGCCGTTGTCGCGGCAATATGCCCAGCCTTGCAACGACGCCGCAACGAACTTCACGGCAGTGTCGTTGTACGTGGGATCAGACAGGCGGGTGCCGTCGGCCCAAATTGCGTCCTGCAGCATGCCGACGCCCTCGGCCTCATATGAAATGACGTTGAAGTCGTCCGGCGTGTAGAGCTTGCCGGTCGCCGGGTTGAGCGCCTCGAGCACCTGCGCGTACTCGTTGTATGTCATTGCTTCGGCAGCGTCGATGTCGCCTTCGAGCAAGCCGACCATGTCGAACTGTTGAGCGACGTTCTCGACTGAGGCTGGATCGATGCCCGATTTGGTCATCGCCGCGAATACTTCCCATTCATTGCCGAAGCCCCAGTTGCCGATCTTCTTGCCGGTGAAGTCCTTCGAACTTGTGATGTTCTTGTCCTTGAAGCTCACCTGCAACGTTCCGGAGCGTTGGAACACCTGGGCGATGTCGACGATGTTCGCACCGGCTTCGCGACTGGCGAGCGCCTTGGGTACCCAGGCAAGCGCGAAATCGGCGTCGCCGTTAGCCAGGACCGTCTGGGGGACGATGTCGACGGCGCCCTCGAGGATCGTCACGTCGAGACATTGCGCCTTGTAGAAGCCCTGGTCGACTGCCGCGAAGTACCCGGCAAACTGAGCCTGCGTCACCCACTGGAGTTGCAGCTTGACCGGCGTCAGATCCCCGCACTCTCCACTGGTGCCGTCTTCGGCAGTTTCGGTGACAGACGGAGCCTGAGTGTCGGCCGGTGCCTGTGTGTCGGCAGGCGCAGCCGTGTCCGAAGGCGCAGCCGTGTCTGCGGCCGCCTGAGATCCGCCGGTGGTCGCATCCGACGATTTGCTGTCGGAACCACATGCAGCGGCGACGAATGACAACGCCACCGCGGCGGCGATTGCTCCTCGTGTTCGTAGTTTCCTCATTGCTCTTCCTCCCCCTATGGACTGGTGTCCAATAGGTCTTGTTGTGCGGCTCCTGAAATCACGAGCCGTCTCGATTGCGTTGTGCCGTGCCGCCCGGTGTTACTGCGGCTTCCACGGCGATGGAGATGAGGTAGAAGGTCAGACCGAGCAGACATGCGCCGAGCACGTATGCCCACCCCACGGCATTCTTCGAGTTGGCGATGTTGCTGGCGATCCGGCTACCCAATCCGTTCTGCGCACCACCAAAGTACTCGGACACGTAGGCATAGATGACCGAAAGAGGCGCGGCGACCTTCAGAGCCGTGAACAAATACGGAACTGCGTTCGGCACTCGCACTTTGCGGAGGATCTCCCAATTGCTGGCCGCGTACGAACGCATCAGCTCGGCGTGAGTGGCATCGACCTGCCGTAGTCCTTTGGCGACGTTGACAAGCACGACAAAGAACACCACCAACGTGACCATCAAGCGACGGGGGACGTCGCTGGTTGTCGAGAACATGTTGTTGAACACCGACACAAGCACGAACGCAGGAATGGCATTGACCGCAATCGACATCGGCGTGACCAGCTCGTCGAGGACTTTGAAACGGCTCAGCAAGAACGCCATCAGTACGCCGACAACTGAACCGAGCACCAGCCCAAATGCGGCGTTGGTGCCAGAGACGCGCATTGCCTCCCAGATGTTTCCCCAGTTGTCGACGAAACGCGAACCGATGTCGCTCGGCGGCACGAGGAAGTACGGCTTCAGGTGGAACCCGCGCACGATCGCCTCCCAGGTTCCGAGCAGCAACACCCCGAAGAGCAGCGGCGGGGCAATACCCGAGACTGCGGCGCGCGAGCGGCTCATCGGTCCTCTATCCCACGCGCAGTTGGCTCGAACTCGGCGCCGCGCAATGCCTCTCGCACTTCGGTGATCTTGGCGAAGAAGGCGGCGTCCTCGCGTGTGTCGTCGCTGCGATTTCCGCCAAATGGCACGTCGACGAGCTGCGTGATTCGACCCGGCCGCGGCGACATGACGACGACCTGACTCGAAAGATAGACCGCCTCGGGGATGGAGTGCGTCACGAAGATGACGGTGGTGCCGGTACTTGCGCAAATGCGCAGCAACTCTGCCTGCATGTGCTCGCGGGTCATCTCATCGAGCGCACCGAACGGCTCGTCCATCAAAAGCAGCGGCGGATGAGCAGCCAATGCGCGAGCAATTGCGATGCGCTGCTGCATACCGCCCGACAGCTGCCAGGGCATGTGATTGCCAAACTCGGGAAGCTTCACCAAGTCGAGCATCTCGTTCGAACGGGCTCGGCGCTTGGCACGATCCCAGCCTTTCAACTCCAGCGGCAGCTCGATGTTCCTGGCAACGGTGCGCCATTCGAACAACCCAGCCTGCTGGAATGCCATCCCGTAGTCCTGGTCCAACCGGGCCTGCTTGGCACTCTTCCCGTTCACGGTGATCAAGCCGGAGCTGGGCTCGGTGAGGTTGGCGATCAGCCGAAGCAATGTGCTCTTGCCGCACCCCGACGGGCCGATCAGGGTGACGAACGCGCCGGGTTGGATGACCAGGTCGATGTCGACGAGCGCGTCCACCTGACTGCCTTTGCCCGGATTGAAGACCTTGTTGAGGCCGACGAGTTCGACAGCGTTCAAGCTGCGACCTCCCGAGGACGGTTGCGCATCAACACGACGTCGACCAGCGAGATGAGACCAGCCATCACGAGCCCGAGGAAGGCTGCACCGATGACGGCGGTGTACACAATCGCCGGATCACTGGTGGTGGCTCGTCCGAACTCGATGACCAGCCGGCCGATTCCGCCGCGCAGGCCGGTGGAGATCTCGGAGACCACGACGCCGATCACTGCACCTGCGGCGCCCAACTTCAGTGCGGGAATCATGTACGGCAGCGCAGCAGGGAACCGCAACTTGAACAGCGTGCTTCGCCACGGTGCGGCGAAGCTGTCCATCAGTTCGATGGACGATGCCGGCGGCGACTGCAACCCGCGCAGCGTTCCGACGGCGATCGGGAAGAAGGTCAGGAAAGCGCCGAGCAGAGACGCAGACATCCACCGCTCCCAGACGAACCCGCCGACCTTCAACTTCCCGCCCCAACTGACGATCAGCGGGGCGAGGGCAATGAGCGGAATGGTCTGTGAGATGACCAGATACGGCAGGACCGCCCGCACCGCGATCCGGAATCTCGTCATGACGACAGCGAGCAACACACCGGCCACCAATCCCAACGCGAACCCGGCAAGCACCAGTCGAAACGAATACCCGACTGCCTTCAACACCACCGAGAACACAGATTCATCCGAAGCCCTGC
>JAENVT010000097.1 GCA_016650435.1 Ilumatobacteraceae bacterium | reverse complement strand
GTCCAGCTCGAGACCTCGGATGGCACCACCAAATGGCTGACAGTCGAACTGCTCGGCGTCAGCGGCGCCAACGTGGCCATCCGCGGCGACGGACTCTCCGAAGGAACCGTTCTCCTGTTACCTGCGTAGAACACAACAGTCGTCCATTGATGAGCGACATCGCTGTACCCAACGATCAGTCGTCAAGGAGAATTACGTGAGCAGCACGATCACAACTTCGAAGCCCAAGCGCGCCGGCCGGGCACGTTGGAAGAAATGGGTGCTGGGCGGCACCGTCTTGGTCGTCGTGCTCGCTGCCCTCGGCGTGTGGTGGTTCCTCCGCGACGATGCGCCCAAAGCCGTCGACCTCGACGCTGCAGTCGGCGCGGTCAGCGACGGCAGCACGGTCTCAACTGGCGGGGTCGCGGGTAGTTGGACCGTCGACTCATCCGTCGGCGAGTTCAGCTTCGAGAATTCGACCGGAACGTTTGTCGGCTTCCGAGTCGCCGAGCAGCTGAGTGGCATTGGCTCGACGACCGCAGTCGGGCGAACACCGGCAGTCAGCGGCACGATGACAATCGAGGGCACGACCTTGACTGCCGCGTCGATCGAGGCAGACATGACCGCCCTGACGACCAACAACTCCCGCCGAGACGGGCCGGCTCGTCAGGCTCTTGGCACCAGCCAGTTCCCGACCGCGACATTCGTATTGACGGCTCCGCTCGATCTCGGTAGCGCGGCAACGACGGGAGCCAAGACGACCGTCACCGCCACAGGCGATCTCACAGTCAAGGGCGTCACCAAGAGCGTGCAGTTCCCGCTGCAGGCTCAACTCACTGGCAGCACGATTGTCGTGGTCGGTTCCCTCGACGTGGTGTTCAGCGACTTCGGAATCAGTGCACCGACCGCGCCGATCGTCCTCTCTGTCGACGACCACGGTCAGATCGAGCTACAACTCTTCTTCAGCCGAGCCTGAGCTCGGCACCACGGTTCCGGCGGTTTCAACGAGCCTGTGGAGTCTCTCGAGGCACCCAGGTGACTGGGCGCGAAAACACGCCTGGAGCTTCCAGAATCGCGCCCAGGCAGGGTGGGTGACAAGGACTTCACAGGGACCAGTCGTCAGGAGCCGCTACAGGTCGTAGCGGTACACGTTGGTGTCGCGGGCTGAGAAGCCGATCCGTTGGTAGAGGCGATTGGCGGCTTCTCGCGAGGGCCGACTGGTGAGGCTCACTGCTTTTGCACGATGCCTACGTGCCTCCTCGATGGCTGCGAAGTTCAAGGCTTCGCCGACGCCATGACCTCTCGCCGCTTCATCGACGACCACGTCTTCGATCCACGCCTTCAAACCGGTGGCGATGCGGTACAGCACCAGCGTCAAGCTGCCGACAATGACGCCGTCGACGCGCGCAACGAAAACGGTTGAACCACCGGCGATGATGGCCGCCAACTCCGCTGCCGTCGGCGGCGTGGCCGACGACAGTTGCGGAATCAATCGAGCCAACGCCGTGACCACCTCATCGGTCGGAGTTTCGACGATCTCGATGGTCGCGGTCATGGCCGTCAACCTACGACAACGTTTCTGACCATTCGAAAATCTAGGGTCGACAGATGGACAGTCACGACCTCTCAATTGCAGCGCGCCGCCTTGGTTCGATCCTCGAACCCGTCGTCGGTCAGGTGTACTTCTCGCCGGAATGCCACGCCAACTACGAGGCACTTGGTTTCGATGCCAGCACCCGCAAAGCCAACGGGGTCGCCCTCCCCGACGGACCTGCGTATTTCACCAGTCGCGGGTCGGTTATGGGACATGTGCCGGGCGAGCTCGTGGCTGCCGCATTCGCGGTGTTCAACCCCGAGATCGTGATTCCTCACGTGACACTGGGCTGGACTCGAACGGACGCGCCATCCATATGCGCAGCACGTGACGACGGCGCGATCGCCCAACTGCGACGGCTCCTCGGCGAATCGCCTGACGGCGTCGACCGCGCCGCGGAGTTGCTGGCGCGAGCAGTCGAGCCGCTGCGACCGGAAGGGCGTCCCCTGTATGCCGGCGTTCGCTCTCTGACGATGCCCGACTCGACTCTCGGCGCGGTGTGGCGGATGGGCGACATGTTGCGCGAGTACCGAGGCGACTCACACACGACCGCATGGGTTTCGGCCGGGTTCGACGCAACAGAGATCGGATTGCTGACCGAGCTCTTCTGGGGCTTGCCGATGCGGACGTACAGTCGCACCCGGGCATGGACCGACGAACAGTTCGACGCGGCCCACGAGCGCTTGCGAGCACGCGGCTTGGTTGACGACAGCTCGTTGACCGAGCGCGGTCGCGCCGTGCGCGAAGACATCGAAATGCACACTGATATGCAGATGGCCCCGGCGATTTCGGCCTTAGGTGCCGATATCGACGAGCTTTTCTCGATCATGGCTCCGTGGGGCGCAAGCGTTCGAGCGGGATTCGGCTATTTGCCCAGCGGGCCGCACGACCTCGCGAACGCCGCTGCCAGCGGTTCCTGAGGCACCAGATAGGGCCGAACGACCCCTGTGCCGCTCAAAATCCCGCCGTAGGGTGTCAAGTATGAGCAACGGCTGTTTGCTCGCGCCGCGTCGCTGTGATCCTCTGGTTGCGCTCCTAATTCTTCGAGGAGATCCGGTGTGCTGGGAAAGGTGTGAGTTGCTGACGTGACACCGCTGGCCGACGCGCAGTACATCCGGACGCTCGCCGAGACGCTCGACGCACTGCCGGAACAGGTGGTTCGATACCGCCTGCCCGACCTCACGATCGTGTATTGCAATGCCGCCTGGGCAACGTGGTATCACCTCGACCCAACTGAGGTGCTTGGTCGCACGCTTGACGAGTTCCTGTCGGAGGACGGTAAGGCCGGTTTAGCCGCGCAGCTCGCCCGCCTCGGTCCCGACAATCTCGTCGTCCTCGACACCGTCGTGCGCGACGCTCCGAACGCCCCTGGCCAGTGGGTCGAATGGGTCGATCGATACATGCCCGACCCCAGCGGCGACGAGGTTCTCGCTGTCGGCCGCGACGTCACCGCCCGCCATCTTGCCGAGGCGAGGCTGGCAGAGAGCGAGACTCGATTTCGAACGCTGGCCGACGAGTCCACCGATGTGATGTTTCACTTCGTCCTCGCGCCGTATCCACACTTCGACTACATGAGCCCCTCGGTCGAGAACATCGTGGGCTACCCACCTTCATTCTTCCTCGACGACTTCAGCCAGTTCCTCGACATCCTCTCCGACGACGACAGAGAGCTCATCGACCGAGCCTTCCGCGGGGAAATGCTGCCAGCGCGCTCCGACTTCCACTTACGTCACGCAAATGGCTCGATCGTCGTCGGCGAGATGCAGATGCGATCGTTCGACGGCGGAATTCAAGGAGTGGGTCGTGATGTCACCGAACTTCGCAGGTTGCAGCAAAGCCTCAATGATCTCGCTCTCCGCGACCCATTGACCGGCCTGGCCAACCGTCGCCTTCTCAAGGAGCTGCTCGATACAGATCTGGCCAGAACGCAACGCAACGGGTCGCCGCTAGCCGTCGCGTACCTCGACCTCGACGACTTCAAGATCGTCAACGACTCGCACGGCCACGAGGCCGGCGACATCGTCTTGTGCGAGACCGCACGCAGGTTGTTGGCAGTCGTACGCGGCGCCGACATCGTCGCCAGGCTGGGCGGCGATGAGTTCGTGATCGCGTACGAACCCAAAGACCCGAGCGCCGACAACCTGATCCAGCGACTCGAGAAAGTTTTGTCCGAACCGATCCTCGTCAGGATCGATACCTCGGTCAAATGCCGAGCGAGCATCGGCGTCGCCGACACCCGCACCACCGGATACGACGCTGGTGCGCTGGTGGCAGCAGCTGACGCCGCTATGTACAGGGTGAAGAGAGCCCACCACCGAGAGAGTCGACGCGCCGTGCCGGCGCGGTAGTTCGGTAGGCCACCGAGCACTCCGTCGGTAGTGTTGTCAGCAATGGACCACGTTCGCTGGATGGCCCAACCGACCCTTCACCGACCCACGATCATCGCCGCGTTCACCGGGTGGAACGACGCCGGAGACGCGGCCAGCAACAGCGTGCGACACCTGATCGAAGCCTGGAACGCTCAGCCCCTGGCAGAGATCGATCCCGAGGAGTTCACCGACTTCGCAACGGTTCGACCCCATGTTCGGTTGAGCGCCGGTATGACCCGCTCGATTGTCTGGCCAACGGTTGGCTTGTGGAGCGCCTCGACCCCCGGCGGCGATGTCATCTTGTTGCTCGGGCCAGAGCCTGCCCTGCGTTGGCGACTCTTCAGCGAGCAGATCGTCGCCGCCGCAACAAAGTTCGAGTCATCGATGTTGCTGACCCTTGGCGCGTTGCTCGCCGACGTCCCCCATTCCCGACCAGTTCAATTGATGGGCACCGCGACCGACCAGACGATGATCGACCGGTTCGACCTGCAGCGGTCTCGTTACGAGGGTCCGACGGGAATCGTCGGCGTGTTGCACGACGCGTTCGCGAGCCAGGATTTGTCTTCGGCGTCGTTGTGGGCAGCCGTGCCGGCATACGCATCGCAGGTCCCGTCGCCGAAGGCGGCCCTCGCGCTGGTCGAGCGATCCTGCGAGATGTTGGGATGCCCTGCCCCGACTGCCCGGCTCATCGCCGACGCCGGTGAGTACGACGCCAGAGTCTCGGCCTTCGTCGGCGACGACGACGACCTCATCGGGTACGTGTCGCGTCTCGAGTCGTTGGCCGACAGCGGCCAGCTCGACGACGACGACGAGAATGACGACGAGGACGACGAAGACGAGGTCAAGGTGGTCGAGCCGATCGACGACACTCGCCTCAACAGCGACGAGCTGATGGCCGAGGTCGAACGCTTCCTACGCGATCAGGGTGGCAGCCCCTAGCCGGCTTGGCCGCGCCACATCGGCGAGCGCGGCGCGTCGAACGCCGTCGTGATCTGTTGCCCGTCGATCGCTGCGAAGGCCATCGGACCCCACCAGTTCGCCCCAGCACACGGCCATGGCAACGCGTCGCGGCTGAACCAGCCGACGCCAGCAGTTTCGAGTGGGTGAGCGGTGAGGTCGCCGCCGGTGGCCGTGCAGTGGAACAGCAACAGGTACATGGCAAAGCGGGTGAACCCCATGCGTTGACCGTCGACCACCGCGAGGACCTGCACCGGATCGCATCGGATCCCGGTTTCCTCGAGGACCTCCTTGACCACGACCTCCGCCGGCGAATAGCCGACGTCGGCCCACCCCGTCGGATACAGCCACAGTCCACTATCGGCTCGCTGCACCAGCAGGATCTCGCCGGC
>JAENVT010000096.1 GCA_016650435.1 Ilumatobacteraceae bacterium | reverse complement strand
GTCTCGACGAGGGTGGGCATGACCAACTTCTCGGTGCCGAGCAGGTACGCGTATCGAACGGCGCGACGGATGATGCGCCGCAACACGTAGCCACGGCCCTCGTTCGACGGGAACACGCCGTCGCTGACCAACATCGTGCTGCTGCGAGCGTGCTCGGCGAGCACCCGCATGGCGAACGCGTCGCGATCCTGGTAATCACCGGGTGTGTACGTCTTTCCGGTCAAGCTGCACGCCTGATCGATGAGCGGCATCATCAGGTCGGTCTCCCACACCGCATCGACTCCCTGCAACAGGCAGAGCATCCGCTCGAGCCCGAGACCAGTGTCGATCGACGGCTTCGGCAACAGCGAGCGGCTGCCATCGGGAGCCTGGTTGTACTGCATGAAGACAAGGTTCCAGAACTCCATGAACCTGTCACCGGCCGGATCGCCCAATGGGCCACCTTCCGGGCCGAATGCCGGACCACGGTCGATGTGGATCTCGCTGCAGGGACCGCATGGGCCGGTGTCACCCATCTGCCAGAAGTTGTCCTTGTCGCCGAGGCGCTGGATCCGTTCCATCGGCACGCCGACCTGCTCGTGCCAGATGGCCTCGGCCTCGTCGTCGCTGTCGTGGACAGTGATCCACAGCTTGTCGCCATCGAGGCCGAACGTCTCGGTGGTCATCTCCCAACTCCACGGGATGATCTCGCTCTTGAAGTAGTCGCCAAAGCTGAAGTTGCCGAGCATCTCGAAGAAGACGAGGTGCCGCTTGGTGCGGCCGACATCGTCGAGGTCGTTGTGCTTGCCGCCGGCGCGAGCGCATTTCTGGCTGCTGACGGCGCGTTTGTACGGGGGTACCTCGTCGCCGACGAAGTACGGCTTGAACGGCACCATGCCCGCAACGGTGAACAGAACCGTTGGGTCGTGAGGGATCAGACTGGCCGATGGCACCACCGAGTGGGAGCGCGCGGCGAAGAATTCGAGGAACGTATCGCGCAACTGATCGGCATTTTGTGGTGGTGTAGCCATGGAGTGGCCAGCCTACCGAGGTAGTTTCTGCGCGTGCCCAAGCATTCCAGCGAGTCGATTGCCCAGTCGCCCGACCAGTCACACGACCGGCCGCTGGATCTGCACGAATGGATCAGCTTCGAAGACGACCACGATCGGCGCACGTGGGTATTCGATGCGACCTTCCTGCGATCGAATTGGAATTGCATCTACGGCGCCGGTTGCAAAGGGGTGCTCGACTACGACGCCACCGCGCTCGCCCAGGGTTGCTGCAGCCACGGCGCGCACTTCATCGACGACGACGACGCGCAGACCGTGCTGAATGCCTTGACCCGGCTCGAGCCGCGCCATTGGCAGAACTACAAGAAGGGTCACAGCAAGGGCGTCCTGGAAACAGAGGATGGGGCCACAAAGACCCGCGTCGTCAAAGGTGCATGCATCTTCCACAACCAGCCCGACTTCGAGGGCGGCGCCGGCTGCGCGTTGCACATCGCCGCGGTCGAGGCCGGCGAGCGCTACATCGATTGGAAGCCCGACGTGTGCTGGCAGCTACCACTGCGGCTCGAGCATCACACTGACGACAACGGCTACTTGACCTCGACCCTGCGCGAGTGGAAGCGCCGCGACTGGGGCGACGGCGGCAACGACTTTCACTGGTGGTGCACCGAGAGCGATGACGCCTTCGTGGGCGGCACACCCGCCTATCAATACCTGCGCGACGAGATCATCGAGATGGTCGGCCAACCTGCATACGACCAGATGGTCATCCTGCTCGAACGCCCGAACTGGGTCCCACTTCCCCACCCCGCCACCCGCCACTGATCGAATTCAGCCGAACCGGGCAGCCCCAGAACCCTACGTGCGTTTCTGGGGCTGCCCAGTTCAACTGAGGTTCTATGACAGAGCTTCTCGGATCGACGCCATCACCGTCGGCGACTTGCTAGCAACGTCGGCGTAGGTGCATTGCAGGGGGTGCAACCCGTCGAGGATCATGCGGTTCATCCGTTCGGCATCGTTCTGCATTTCCATCACAGTTCGGTGAAAGCGGTAACCAAGCAGTTCGACTACGACGTTCGTGCCAGGAAACCGACAGTCGACACGAATCAGTCGCGCTTTCCGCGTTCCCACGACCGCCTGGGTCAGCGGTCTCGGCAAACCCATCTCAGCCAGCAACACCAGGAAGCGACGCTCGAGCCACGAATGCCCGCCGCGGGTGATCTCGTTGCCCTCGAGCACGGAGACGAGCTTTGACAGCCCGGCGCGACCTCGCCCGCGCAATTCGACGATCCGCCCGTGAAGGAAATCCTCGCTAGTCAGACGGTCCCTCAACGCACTATCGATCGCCGTCGCCAACCGCTCGGGAGTCTCCGAGCCAGCCAGGTCGATGATGGTTCGGGTCGCAGACATCGTCGGGATCCCGTCCACTTCAGTCATGTCGAGTCGTGTGATGTCGCGACCGCGGTGAACGACATGCCCAATCCGATTCACCGATCTCTCGCGTCGCACGACGACGTGAAACGGCGGCTCGAGCAGGTATCCGTCGAAGCCGCCCAGCGCGGCGGCCGTCGGTCCATACGCCCAACACGGTGCGCCGATCGAGGCGATCAGCTCCCTGAGTTCAAGTAGATGGCCGGCGTAAACAAGGGGGCTGCTGCCCCTACTGCGGATGCCGCTCAGGTCCCGGCTTCGAAGCGGCACGTCGTGCCGCTGACCATCTGTTGTCGCCGGTCGGCGACTGACGCTGGTCATCCGCCGGATTCAATCTCTGCGACCTCGAATCAGCAACATTCGGATGAATCGGGCAGCCCCAGAACGCTACGTACGATTCTGGGGCTGCCCAGTTCGCACGAGGCTGGGTAAGAACGTGAACTAGGCGCTGACTTTTTTGTTGGCCTTGCGGCGTTCTTCCAACGGCAAGAAGCGCTTGCGGATGCGGATGGCCTTCGGCGTGACTTCGACCAACTCGTCCTCGACGATCCACTCGATCGCTGTTTCCAGAGTGTGGATCTTTGGAGTCGGAAGCTTGACGGCGTCGTCGTGGCTGTGGGTGCGGATGTTGTTCTTCTCTTTCGGGCGCACGGCGTTGACAACCATCTCGTCGTCGCGAGCGCATTCCCCCACGACCATGCCTTCGTACACCTGCTCGCCGGGGTTGACGAAGAACTGCCCACTGAGCTGCAACTTGTCGAGCGCGTAGCCCGTTGTCTGACCAACGCGATCCGAGACCATTGCCCCACCGCGCGAGTCGGGCATGTCGCCGGCCCATGGCATCCAGCCCATGTGGTGCTGGTGCAGCAAGGCGGTGCCGCGAGTCGTGGTCATCAACAGGGAACGGAAGCCGATGAGGCCGCGGCTCGGGCATTCGAAGGTCACGATGGTGCGCCCGGCATCGCCTGTGCGCAGATCGGTGATGCGTCCCTTGCGCGGCGCGAGTTCTTGGGTGACGGTTCCGACGTGCTCGTCGGGGACGTCACAAACGCCGCGCTCCTGCGGCTCGAATCGCTTGCCGTTGACTTCCTTGGTGATCACCTCGGGGCGGCTGACTTGCAGCTCGTAGCCCTCGCGGCGCATCGACTCGATCAACACGGCCAGCTGCAACTCGCCGCGGCCGGCGACTTCGATGACGTCGGGCGAGCCAGTTTCGAACAGCTTGATCGACACGTTGCCGAGTAGCTCTTTGTTCAGTCGATCCACGAGATGGCGGCTGGTGACGTACTTGCCGTCACGTCCCGCGAATGGCGATGTGTTGACGCCGAATGTCATGCGCAGCACCGGCTCGTCGACGGTCAGCCGGATGAGGGCGATCGGAGTATCTGACGAGGCGATAGTGTCGCCGATCTCGACTTCGGGGAAGCCAGCCACGACGAACAGGTCGCCCGCCGACAGCTCGTCGACTTCGTTGCGGCTGACTCCTTCGAATGCCATGAGTTGGGTAAGGCGCCGCTTCAGTGGCGGCTGGCCCTCGGAGAACTCTTCCTCGAGCAGAGCCACCGTCTCGCCGCGGCGCATCACACCGTTGACCACGCGACCGATGGCCAGCCGACCGAGATAGTCACTGGCGTCCAGCGTGGTGACCATGGCCTGCAGGGGCGCCGAAGGATCGCCGGATGGAGCGGGAATGGCCTCGATGATGGTGTCGAGCAAGGGGGCCAGATCGGCGTCGTCGCCCGGCATGCCGATCCCACGAATGGCCTTGCCCTCGCGTGCCACTGCGGAGATGATCTCGAAGTCGATGTGGTGATCGCCGGCGTCGAGGTCGATGAACAGCTGGTAGATCTCGTCGAGCACTTCGTCGGCGCGGGCATCGCCACGGTCGACCTTGTTGATGATGACGATCGCCGGCAGATCGAGCGCGAGCGCCTTTTGAAGCACGTAGCGCGTTTGCGGCAGCGGTCCCTCCGCTGCGTCGACGAGCAGCAGCACGCCGTCAACCATTGTCAGCGCCCGCTCGACCTCGCCACCGAAGTCGGCGTGGCCCGGTGTGTCGACCAGGTTGATCTTGACACCCTTCCAGGTGATCGAGGCGGCCTTGGCCAAGATGGTGATGCCACGCTCGCGCTCTTGGTCGTTGGAGTCCATGACACGATCAACCACCGCCTGGTGGGCCGCGAAGGTGCCGGTAGCGCGCAGCAGCGCGTCGACGAGAGT
>JAENVT010000095.1 GCA_016650435.1 Ilumatobacteraceae bacterium | reverse complement strand
GGCGGTTTGTACGACGGTCGCGGCCTGGCCGCGTCCTTGGCGCTCGGAGCCGACGGCGTGTGGATCGGCACCCGGTTCATCGCCACGCCCGAAGCCCGCGCGGTCAACGGCTACAAGGAAGCGCTGTTGGCAACGGCAGAGGATGGCACTGTCATCAGCCGCTCGTACACCGGCAAGACCTGCCGAGTGGTGCGCAACGAGTGGACCAACCACTACGAAACGCATCCCGACGAGCTGCAGCCGTTCCCCGCACAAGCAGTCGCTTCGGCGAAAGCCGGCGTCAACCACCTCGGCTATCCGGATGGGACCGACGTCGATGCTTCCAGAGAGTTCATGCCCTGCGGACAGGGAGTCGGTGCGATCACTTCGCTCGTACCGGCGGCCGAACTGTTGCAATCGATGATGGCCGAGGCGGAGGAAGCAATCGAGCGTCTCGTAGGAGCACGCCGATGAGTGCTGCACCGGTCAACACCCTGACCAGCCATGTCAACCGAGTCTGGAACGACGAAATCGTCCCGGCGCTGCACGACTACATCGCGATTCCCAACGTGTCGGTTCTGTTCGACCCGCAATGGCGCGAGCACGGCCACATGGCCCGCGCCGTCGAACTCATCCGCTCGTGGTGTGCGGCCCGCACCATCGCCGGTCTCACCGTCGAGGTGCACGAGCTTCCGGGTCGCACGCCTGTGATCCTCATGGAGGTCCCTGCCTTCGGAACCGGGTCTTCCGACGACACGGTGCTGTTGTACGGCCACCTCGACAAGCAGCCGGAGATGACCGGGTGGAGAGAAGACCTCGGTCCCTGGAAGCCGGTCATCGAGGGCGATCGTCTCTACGGCCGTGGCGGCGCCGACGACGGGTACGCGGCGTTCGCGTCGGTGCTCGCGATCGAGGCCGCACAGGCAAGCGGGTTGAGCCACACCCGTTGCGTCGTGTTGATCGAAGCCAGCGAAGAGAGCGGCAGTCCCGACCTTCCCGCCTACCTCGTGGCGCTCGCCGACCGAATCGGCACACCAAGCCTGGTGCTGTGCCTGGATTCCGGGTGCCTCGACTACGAACGGTTGTGGGTCACGACCTCACTGCGCGGTCTCGTCAGCGGAACGTTGCGGGTGCAGATCCTGACCGAAGGCGTTCACAGCGGCGAGGCCAGCGGCGTGGTTCCATCGTCGTTCCGGATCTGCCGAGAGCTGCTCGACCGCATCGAAGACAGCTTTGATGGCAGGATGCTGCTGCCCGAGATGCACGTCGAAATTCCACCGGACCGGCGTCAGCAAGCGTTCGATACGGCGTCCGAGTTCCCCATTGGCGGACACTTTCCATTCGTCAGTGGTGCCCAGCCGATGGTCTCCGATCCAACCGAGCAACTGCTGGCACGCACGTGGTACGCGGCGCTGAGCGTCACCGGCGTCGACGGCATCCCGTCCGTCGAGTCTGCAGGCAACGTCTTGCGGCCGCACACATCGCTGCAGCTCAGTGTGCGGCTGCCACCGACGTGCGATCACGAGGTGGCGCGCGATGCGCTCGCCGCGGCGCTTACCAAGGATCCGCCGTACGGTGCCCACGTCACCTTCGACGACCCGCACTCCGCACCAGGATGGAATGCTCCGGCTCTTGCTGGGTGGTTGCAGACCGCTCTCGACCAAGCCTCGACAGAGATCTTCGGCCGGGAATCGCGCGCCTTTGGCGAGGGCGGCTCGATCCCGTTCATGGGAATGTTGGGTGAGATGTTCCCCGAGGCGCAGTTCGTGATCACCGGGGTGCTCGGCCCCGGCGCCAATGCCCACGGACCAAACGAATACCTGCACCTGCCAACGGCGCGCCGTCTCACCAGTTGCCTGACGACGTTGCTCGACGCCCACGCAATTCGTTGACGAGCCGCGCCCGCACAACCGGCGCGCGTTGATACCGTTCCGCCCGAAGGAGCGGAACCCCCCATGACGGTCACCAGCAACCTGCCGCAAGACGACCACGCCACGGCGCTCATCGTCGAGCGGGTGTTCTTCGAGCTGCGCAAGGTCATCGTCGGCCAGAGCCGGTTGATCGAGCGCATGCTAGTTGGACTGCTCAGCCAAGGCCATTGCCTGCTGGAGAGCGTGCCCGGGCTCGCCAAGACCCTGGCTGCCGAGACCCTTTCGAAGGTTGTTGGCGGCACGTTCGGCCGCGTGCAGTTCACACCCGACCTGTTGCCATCCGACATCGTCGGTACGCGCATCTTCCGCTCGTCGAGCGAGAAGTTCGATGTCGAGCTGGGACCTGTCTTCGTCAACTTCTTGCTGGCCGATGAGATCAACCGGGCGCCGGCAAAGGTCCAGTCGGCGTTGCTGGAAGTGATGGCCGAGCAGCACGTGACGATCGGTCACCAGACGTACGACGTACCGACTCCGTTCTTCGTGATCGCCACGCAGAATCCAATCGAATCCGAAGGCGTGTATCAGCTTCCCGAGGCACAGCGCGACCGCTTCATGATGAAGATCACCATGTCGCATCCCTCGGCCGAAGAAGAGATGACAATCGTCGACCGCATGAGCGTGTCGCCGCCCGTCGCCAAGCAGGTCATCGATCTCGAGGGATTGGCAGACCTGCAGCGGCGAGCGACCCAGGTGTTCATCGATCGCAGCGTTCAACAGTATGCAGTCGATCTCGTGCAGGCCACCCGCACGCCGGCTCAGGCAGGCATGGCCGACCTCGCCCCGGTGATCGCTCTTGGCGCCAGCCCGCGTGCGACGTTGGCTCTCGTCCGCGGTGCAAAGTCACTGGCCTTGTTGCGTGGACGCACCTATGCAACACCGCAGGAGATCTTCGATCTGGCGCCCGAGGTCCTGCGCCACCGGCTGATCCTCACCTACGACGCGCTGGCCCGCGACATCTCCATCGAGCACGTCCTCAGCCGGGTGCTCAGCACGGTGCCCACGATGTGGGTATCGCCGAAGCCGAACGACGCCTTCCCGCGGAGCTGAGGGTGGCCGCGAGCTCGACGATCGACTGGCCCAGCGGGCCGACTCCTGCATCGGTTGCTGAATTGCTGCGCTCGCTCGAGTTCACCATCAATCGTCGCCTCGACGGCCAACTGCACGGCCAGCACCAGGGCATCACACCCGGGCACGGCAGCGAGCCAGGCGAATCGCGCACATACCAACCGGGCGACGATGTGCGCCGCATCGATTGGAACGTCACTGCGCGCACGCGCGAGCTCCACGTTCGTGACCAGATCGCCGATCGGGATCTCGAAGCGTGGATGGTGGTCGACTTGTCCGCGGCGATGCATTTCGGTACGCAGCACAGCACCAAGGCACAGATCGCGCTCGCCGCAGCGGCGACGGTCGGCTTCCTGACCGCCCGCAACCAGAACCGGCTCGGATCCGTCCTGGTTGCCGGACCTCATCTGCGTATCACACCGCCGCGGCTCGGTCGCGACAACGTCAGGGCGATTCTGCGCGCGGTGGCAGATTCGCCCGACACCGAAGGACTCGGCCGCGGTGATCTGCCGGAGGCACTTCATCGCGTCGGCGCGTTGAGCAAGCGCCGCGGCTTCGTCTGCGTGATCTCCGACTTTGCCGGTGAGGAATGGTCGTCTCCGATGTCGGCACTGGCGATGCGTCACGATCTGTTGGCGATCGGCATTGTCGACCCACGTGAGTTCGATGTGCCACCGATCGGGCTCGTCACGTTCTCCGATCCATCGACCGGTTCGACGCGCGAAGTGATGGTCACCGCCAACGTGCAACGCCGGTTCGCCGATCGTGCCGCACAGAATCGGGCGCAACGCGAGCAAACGATCCGCGCGTCGGGCAGCGACTGGCTGGAGCTGTCGACCGACCGCGATTGGCTCACCGAGATCGCGGCTCACGTCCGCCGGCGGCGGCTGCGCCCGGCGATGGTGCACCGATGAGTTGGGACTTCCTCGCTCCCGGCCGCCTGTGGTTGCTGGTGCTCGTTGCCGGCCTCGTCGGCGCCTATGTGTTGGCCCAACGACGCCGGTCGGTGCACACCGTGCGTTTCACGCAAATCGAGATGCTCGACCAGATCGCCCCGAAGCGACCGGGATGGCGGCGTCATGCTGTGGCCGGGGTACAGCTAGCAGCGCTGACCATCGGAGTGATCGGCGCCGCCCAACCGGTCGAGCGGTCGACGGTGCGACCGCAGGCCGCCGGCAAGATCATCCTGCTGTTCGACGTGTCGCTCTCGATGCAGGCGGATGATGTCGCGCCGAATCGGTTGGACGCGGCCAAGAAGGCAGGCGAGGACTTCGTCGACGCGGTCGATCCCGATGTCGACGTCGGACTGATCTCGTTCAGCGGCACGGTCAGCACCGACGTCGAACCGACAACCGATCGAGTGCAACTGACGAAGGCGATCGAAGCGCTGCAGCTCGGCGAAGGCACCGCCATCGGCGATGCGATCGCAGCTGGCGTGCACAGCCTGCAGCGCGGCCAACCGGCGACCGACAAGTCACCCGGCACATTGGTGGTGCTCTCGGACGGCGAGACGACGCGCGGACGGCCAACGGCCGACGGTGCCAAGATCGCCGCCGATGCTCATGTGCCGGTGTACACGATCGCGTTCGGTACCGACTCCGGCGCGATCATCAATCCGCAAACTGGCCAGAACGACCCGGTGCCGGTGAAACTCGACGAGTTGCAGGCGGCCGCCGACGCCACCGGTGGCAAGGCCTACGTTGCGCCATCGGCAGGTGACTTGACCAACGCCTACGCCGACATCCGCGCCAACCTCCAACAGACCGTCGGCGAGGCGGTGCCCACCATCCACGAGCTCACGTGGCGCTACGTGCTGGCTGCGGTCGTGCTGTTGATGATCGCCTGGGCGCTCGGACTGTGGTGGCTGCGCGGACCGTTGTAGTCGGCGCTCCGCAACAACTACAAAGTGTCGGCAACCTCGGCGGCCGCGTTGGTGATCCGCTGAGCGCGGGCGTCGGCGGCCAGATTCGCAGCCATCTTGTTCATCACATAGCCGACCGCCAAGTCGCGTTCTGGCTGGGCGAACGCGTTCGATCCACCCGCGCCGGAATGGCCGAACGAGCCTGGCCCGCTGTACGGCGTGAACATTCCGTGGGTCATGAATCCCATGCCAAAAGTGGTCGGCATGATCAAGCACAGGTCGGGCTCGCCTGACGGAGTGATCGTCGTCCGCGCTCGATCGCGAACGTCGTCCTTCAACAGGCGCACCCCGTCGACCGGGCCCATCGTCGCGGCATACACCTTGGCCAACGCCGCGGCCGTGCCAATGCCATTGGCCGCCGGGATCTCGGCGGCATGCACCTCGCGCTGATTGAACGCATCGTCGACGCGGAAAGCACCGTTGAGGAATAGAGCCCGGCCACCACGTGTGTCGGGGCCGAGAAACATCTCGATCATCGCCTTGATGGTCGGGTCGGGGTTGTCTTCGTTCATCGGCCGGCCGATGATCGGTGAAACCCGGGATGCCATCTGCTCCGGCAAACCGATCCACAATTCGACACCCAACGGACCGGCGATCTCGTCGGCCAGGAACTGCCCGGGCGAACGCCCGTCGGTGCGCCGGATGAGCTCGCCGGCCAACCACCCGAACGTCAGCGCGTGGTACCCGTGCCCAGAGCCGATCGGCCAATCGGGCTTCGTGTCGGCAAGCATCGTCGTGATGGTTTTCCAATCGAGCGCATCGGCCATGGTGACGGGACCATCGGGAGCGATCAGACCACATTGGTGGCTCAGCAGTTGGGCGACGGTCGCACCGCCTTTGCCATGCGCAGCGAACTCCGGCCAGTAGGTGGCGACCTTCTCGTCGTAGTCGATCAGGCCGCGCTGCACGCACATTGCGACAGCGATCGAAACGATGCCCTTCGTCGTGCTGAACATCAACTGCAGCGTCGAATCGTCGTACGGTCGATCGCCCGTCTGGTCGAACGAGCCACCCCAGATGTCGACCACCTTGTCACCTCGGTGGTAGACCGCGGTCGACGCACCGAGCTCTTCACCGAGTTCGAAGTTCTTCTCGAACGCCGCCTTGACTGGCTCCCAGCCCGGTGCGACGAAGCCGCCAACAGTTATTTGCGTCATGACGTGACGGTACCGGAATTCAGGCGTCGTCGACTATCGCCCTGAGGGTCTCGATCTGGTGGACGGCGTCGGGCCCGACCGGGTTGACCGACAACACGGTGACACCCGCCTCTTTGTACGCCCCAACCCGGTCCTTGATGTAGCTCGCCGGGCCGACCAGGTTCGACAGCTCCAGCCATTCGCCCGGTACGCGGGCGGCAGCCTCGTCCTTCTTGCCCTCGAGGTACAGGTCCTGAATGTCGACGGCTTCTTGCTCGTAGCCGTAGTCGCGGCAGATGTCGTTGTAGAAGTTCTTGCCGCGTGCACCCATCCCGCCGACGTACAGCGCTGTATTCGGTCGGGCGAAATCGAGGATCGCCTTTTGCTTGTCGCCGACCAGATCCTCTCCGATCGCCAGCATGCCGCCTGCCGAGATGTCGAGGCGTTGACGCGATGGATCTCGCTTGGCCAACCCGGCCTTCAGCTGATCGCCCCAGACCTGGTGATACTTCTCGGGGATGAACATGATGGGCAGCCAACCATCGGCGATCTCGGCGGTGGCGGTGACGCTGAGGCCTTTCAGGCTCGCCCACCAGATGGGGATCTCGCTGCGGATCGGATGATTGATGAGCTTCAGCGGCTTGCCGAGCCCTGTTCCTTCGCCTGGCGGCAGTGGCGCCTGGAAGGTCTGCCCTTGGTAGTCGAACTTCTCTTCGCGCTTCCAGATGATGCGACAGGCCTCGATGTATTCCTTGATGCGCTGCATCGGCTTTTCGTATTTGACACCGTGGAAGCCCTCGACCACCTGCGGTCCGCTGGCGCCGAGCCCAAGCACAAATCGGCCGTCGCTGACATAGTCGCAACCGGCCGCCGTCATCGCCATCAGCGCGGCCGTTCGGGAGTACACGTTGACGATCCCCGTGCCGATCTCCACACGTTCGGTTATGGCTGCCAGGTACCCGACCTGACTGATCGCGTCGTAGCTGTAGGCCTCGGCAATCCACACCTGGTCGAGCCCGGCCTTCTCGACCTCGACTACGCGTTGGGCCGCTTCTTTGAAGCCGCCGCCGTAGTTGATCATCATCGACAACTTCATGGGTTCGCACTCCTGTCAGGTTGCGCATCCGCAAGCCGGTGCGCGTCGTTGAGGTTTCCGGATCGCAGACCCTCGAGGTCGAGGGTCACGTACGCGTAGCCGGCGGCCTTCGTGGCTGCGACGACCTCCGTCCGACTTGCCACCACTTCGGCCAGTTGAGCAACCGGTACCTCGATGCGCGCGGTGTCGCCGTAGTGCCGGACTCGAAGCTCGGCAAACCCGAGCCGCTTCAGCGCAGCTTCTGCCCGATCGACTTGACTGAGCAATGCCACGGTGACCTCCGTTCCGTACGGCACCCGGCTCGCCAGGCACGCAGCTGCCGGCTTGTCCCACGTGCGCAGACCGAGCAGTCGCGACGCGGCGCGCACATCGGCCTTGGTGAACCCGGCCGTCACCAACGGGAACACCGCGCCACGCTGATCCGCGGCGAGCTGGCCCGGACGATGATCGCCGAGGTCGTCGAGATTGACCCCGAGCACAACCGTTGCGCTCGCTGCATCGGCAATCGGTGCGACGACATCCATCAACTCGGCCTTGCAGTGATAGCAGCGATCGGTGTCGTTGATGCGATACGCGGCGCGTTCCATCTCGTGGGTGACGACCGGTGTCCACCGCAGGTCCCATTCAGTGGCGAGCGCGCGGCAGTCGGCCTCCTCGTCGCCGGCGAGTGACGGTGAGACAGCGGTGACCGCGTGTGCATCGCCATCGAGAACCTGCCGAGCGACCGCCGCGAGGAACGCGCTGTCGGCTCCGCCGCTGAATGCCACGACAACGCGGCCGAGACGGCGAAGCTCGCTCCGCAGCGCGTCGATCTTGACGTCGATGGTGTCGTCGATCGTGTCGTCGATAGCAGTCTCGGGCACGCAGCCGACGCTAGCGGCCAGGCGGCGCCATGGCCTCGCCGCAAATCCTCGGCGATCGCCAAGGCGATGAGGCAGGATGTTGCCGTGGCCATCATCGAGGTGGGCAATCTGTCCAAGACGTTCAAGGTTCCTGTGCGCGAGCAGGGCCTGCGCGCCTCGATCCGCAGCCTTGTGCACCGGGAGACGAAAGAGGTCGCCGCCGTCGATTCGGTCTCGTTCACGATCGACCCCGGCGAGGTGGTCGGGTTTCTTGGGCCCAATGGCGCCGGCAAGACGACGACGTTGAAGATGCTGAGCGGTCTGCTGCACCCGACCGGCGGCCAATGTCGAGTCTTGGGTCTGGAGCCGAAGGCTCGGCCTCCTCAGTTACTGCGCCAGATCACACTCATCATGGGCAACCGGAATCAACTGCAGTGGGACCTTCCCGGCATCGACTCGTTCGAGCTCAACCGGGCGATCTACCGGATCCCGCGAGCCGAGTTCATCCCGATGCGCGACGAACTGATCGACCTGCTCGACATCGGCGACCTCGTCACCAAGCCGGTCCGCAACTTGTCGCTCGGCGAACGGATGAAGATGGAGATCGCCGGTGCCTTGCTGCACCGACCGCAGGTGCTGTTCCTCGACGAGCCGACCATCGGCCTCGACATCACCATGCAACGCCGCATTCGTTCGTTCATCGCCGACTACAACAGTCGCTACGGCGCGACCGTCATCCTTACTAGCCACTACATGGCCGACGTGCAGGCGCTCTGCAAACGGGTCATCGTCATCCACCACGGGCGACTGGTGTTCGACGGTGATCTCTCCGCCTTGTCCGAGCAGTTCACGACGCAACGCACGATCACCGCCCGTCTTGCCGACGGCGAAGAGATCACCATTCTCGCTTCACGCGCCGACACCGCATCGGCCACATCGCGGCTGCTTGCCGAGCACGACGTCGTGGACCTCACCATCGAGGACCCGCCGATCGACGACGTCATCGAGCAGGTGTTCGCCGACGCGCGCGACGCATCATGATCACGCTGTACGCCGCACACATGCGCCAGTCGGTGCTCACGCAACTGCAATACCGCGCCGCCAACTACTTCTACATGATCGGGATGGTTGCCGAGCCGGTCGTCTATCTCGTCGTCTGGTCAACGATCGCCCGCGCCAACGGGGGGTCGATCGACGGGCTAACCCCCGGTGATTTCGCGGCGTACTACATCGTGTGGACGCTGGTGCGAAACATGAACATCGTGTTGACACCGTTTGCGTGGGAGGAGCGGATCAAGGACGGAATGTTCGCCGGCCAGTTGATGAAACCGGTGCACCCGATCCACGAAGACATCGCCGGCTTTGCCGGATGGAAACTGGTCGTGCTCCTGCTGTGGATCCCGATCGCGGCCGCGCTCGTCCTCCTGTTCCGGCCGACGCTGAGCCCATCGTTGCTGCAATGCGTCGTGTTCTTCTTCGCCATCTGGGGGGCGTACCTAATACGGGCAATCATGCAATGGTCGTTGGGCTTGATCACGTTTTGGACCACACGTGTCAGCGCGATCTTCGAGGCCTACTATCTCAGCGAGTTGTTGCTGTCAGGCCGGGTCTTTCCATTGGTGCTGATGCCGAAGTGGTTCCAAACGTTGACGTGGTTCTTCCCCTTCCGCTGGTCGTTCAGCTATCCGATCGTTGCCCTCACCGGACCGATCAGCAACCGCGATCTGTTCGTCGGGCTCGGCATGCAGGTGGCTTGGATCCTGGTCAGTATCGGGTTGCTGTACCTCGTCTGGCCACGGGCAGTGCGACGCTTCAGTTCGGTTGGCGGCTGAGCGTGGCCGTCGATCAACATCGCGCCGGTCGAGTCCGGCTGGCGGGCACATTCCTGCGCGTCGGGGTGATGAACGAGATGCAGTACCGCATCAACTTCTTCCTGCAGCTCCTGCAGTCGCTGTTGACCGTCGGAACCGGTCTGGTGATCCTTGCCGTCATATTTTCGAAGACCAACGATCTTGGTGGTTGGAGCCGGCCGCAACTGCTCGCGGTGATGGGCGTGTTCACGCTCGTCGGCGGCATCATCCGCACATTCATTCAGCCGAACATGCAACGGGTCGTCAACGACGTGCGCGAGGGAAAGCTCGACTTCGCGCTGACCAAGCCGGCGGACGCGCAGTTGTTGGTCAGCGTCCGCGATGTTCGTTTCTGGGAGCTCACCGATGTGCTCGTCGGGTTGGTGGTGTTCATCGTCGCGGTGGTGCAGATGCGTCCGGCAACGCAATGGCACGATCTCGTTGCATTTGTCGCCTTGCTCCTCAGTGGCCTGGTCTCGATCTACTGCTTCTGGCTGATGCTGGCCTCTGCGTCGTTCTGGTTGGTGCGCATCAACGAGGTTCAAGAACTGTTCGACGGCTTGTTTCGAGCCGGTCAATATCCGGTCGGGATCTACCCAGGCTGGCTGCGGTACGGCTTGACGTTCATCATCCCGCTGGCGTTTGCAATCACCGTTCCAGCGGAGGCAGTCACCGGCAGGCTTGCCTGGCAGTCGGTCGCGGTGATGATCGGCTTCACCATCGTCTTGCTCGTGGTCTCGAGGTGGTGTTGGAAGCGCGGTCTGCGCCGCTACGGCGGCGCATCGGCTTAGGCCCGGCTAGCGGCTCGCTGCGACTCTGCCCACGTTAGGCCGCTCGTCACATCGACGTCGTGAGGCAGGCCGAGGACGCGCTCGCCGATGATGTTGCGTTGCACATCGCCAGTGCCACCGCCGATCGTCAACGCTTGACTGAACAAGAAGCCGTCGTACCAACCAGGATGCAGCAGGCCACCAGCCGGCTTGTCTGCACCTCGGCCTTTGGTGCCGGAACGTTTGGTGTCGGTTCCTGGATCGAACTCCGTGATCCCGTCACCACCGGTCAGCATCGCCGCAGCACCAACGAGGTCACGCGCCAACGTCATGACATGCTGCCCGTGTTCGTCGGCAAGGATCTTGCGGATGCTGGCCTCAGGCCCGGGTTGCTGGCCTTTCAACCGGGCGCTCAGCGTGCGCAGGCGGATGAGGTCGAGAACCGTGTGCTCGATGTACATGTCGGCAATCCGTTGGCGCATGAGCGGGTCGGTGACGGGCCCTCTGTCAGTGACCGACTCGATCAGTTCCAGCGCGGTCGGGCCGTTGCCCCACAACACTCCGCCGGTCGACAGCGAGATGCGCTCGTTGCCGAGCGTGACCTTGGCGAGCCGCCAGCCGTCGTTGACCTCACCCACCAAGTTTTCGGCAGGGATGCGAACGTCGGTGAAGAACACCTCGTTGAAGGTGTGCCCGCCAGTCATCTCCGTGATCGGACGGATCTCGATTCCCGCAGATTTCATCGGACAGATGAAATACGAGATGCCCTTGTGCTTGGCGACATCGGGATCGGTGCGTGCCAGCAAGATGCCGAAGGCCGAGTGCTGTGCGCCACTCGTCCAGATCTTCTGGCCGTTGACAACGAATTCATCGCCATCGCGAACTGCACGAGTCCCGAGGCTGGCGAGGTCGCTGCCGCTGCCGGGTTCGCTGAACAGCTGGCACCAGAACTCTTCACCCGACAACATCGCCGGTAAGTACCGCTTCTTCTGTTCGTCGGTACCGGCGTACATCAGCGTCGGGCCCGCCCAGCCGATGCCGATCGGGTTCACCGGGCGACGCACCTTCGCCTTCGACAACTCGTCGTCGATGATCACTTGATGGATCGGGTCGGCGCCGAGCCCCCACGGTTCCGGCCACTGCGGCGCGACATAGCCGGCGTCGGCAAGTTGTCTGTTGGTCGGCTTCGGATGGTCATCGAGCCACTGACGCACAGCCACGCGGCGGGGATCGTGTGCATCAGGCAGCTGGAAATCCATGGTGATGACTGTAATTGTCGCGCCTCGCCTTCATCCCGGCTCGTCGGTCACGCACCCTGTTTCGAAGGCGCGATGATTGTCGCGATGAAGTTCGGCTTCGTAGTGCCGTGGGCTGACGCCGCAGAGATCGGCGAATTGGCGGCCGTTGCCGAGTTGCATCGTTGGGACGGTCTCTTCGTGTGGGAGCCGGTCTGGGGCGTCGACGCCTGGGTCGCCCTGGCGGTAGCCGCGTGCCGCACCACAACTCTGCGATTGGGAACAATGTTGACGCCGCTGCCCCGCCGCAAGCCGTGGGAGCTGGCAGGGCAGGTGGCAACGGTCGACCGGCTGTCCAGCGGGCGGGTCACAGTCAGCGTCGGCATGGGTGCACCCGATACTGGCTATGACGCGTTCGGAGAAGAGACCGACAAGGTCGTGCGCGGCGAGCTGCTCGACGAAGGCCTCGACATCGTGCGCGGCCTATGGGCCGGCCAACCGTTCACCCACCATGGCAAGCACTACTCGATCGAGCCAAGCGACTTCCCGGCCATCGGCCACACCAAACAAAAACCAGGTGTGCCGATCTGGTGCGTGGGCGCGTTGGGTTCGAAGAAGTCGATGGCGCGCGCGCTGTCGTGCGATGGGCTGATCCCGCAAGTCGTCGAAGATGGCAAGGCCCGGCAGTGCACGCTCGCGGAGTTGCAACACGTGCAGCTGCCTGATCGGAACTTCGACGTCGTCGTCGAGGGTGCCATGAGCGAACACTCGCCGGCCGCCTGGGCAAAGGCCGGGGCAACGTGGTGGCTCGAGACGCTGTGGGGCGCGGTCCAGGATCCAGATGCAGTCGACTGCTCGATGAGCCGGCTGCGCCAGGGACCACCGCGCGCCGCCGACTGAGTCTGCGTCTGACTCTTGGTCAGCCTGCCCGCCGCTTGCCGTCGACGATCTTCAGTCGAGGAGATCCGGTCGGCTCCGCCACAGCGTCGCCGCGTCGAGTCGAAGGTACGGCGAGGAACCAGATCAGGAACACGCTGATGATCTGTGGCAAGTGCCGAACTTCGCCGACCAGTGGAATCTTGCCAGTCGCCAGATCCACGATCGCACCGAGGACCTGGGCGCCGGCCAGCACCAGGGCAACCGGCAGAATCGATCGGGCCCGAGCCGGCCTGACGACGACGACGAGCAGGGCGACGCCGTAGGCCACGCCGAACGCACCGAGATGGCGTGCCGAGTGGGTCGCGACGCCGTTCTCTTTTCCCAAGATCAACGCGGGCAAAGCGAACGCGACGACCTGTACGGAGACAACTGCGAGAACGATTCGCAGCACGCTCCAATGTGCGGCCCTGTCGGCTGCAGCATTGAGCTTGGAGATCGTCTTCGACAGATCCGGCATTCCGGCGGGATCACTCAGGCGAACGATGGCGGGCGAAGACGGGATCGTCTCCTGGAAGGACCGACACGCCGGACAGCCGGCGAGGTGGGCGGTCACGAGGCGCTCGTCGATCTCGGCCTGCTCACCATCGGCCAGAGCCGAAATCGCGTCGCGCCAGCGGGAGCAGTCCACATCGTTCCAGTCGCTCTCGGGCATCGATTGGTTCCCAATTCCTTCGACAATTCTCGAGCGAAACCCTACGGCGTCGACACATGAGGTGTGGGCGGTGCGACGCGCGTTGCACGTTCAAGCAATGCCTGCGCCGACCAACGGGTCAGCGAGACAGCATCATCCCTCGACAGCCCGGCCACGTCGACCAACCAGACGAGCGCCTCGATACCGATGGTGGCGCGAATGCTGATGACGAGTTGACGGAACTGCTCATCGGTGAAGTCGCCGCGCACGCCATCGAGTGCCTCGGCAATCCACGCGATCGCCCGCCCTTGACGCAGCGGGAGCGCTTCGCGCTCGGCGACGCTGGCCTCGAGCGATAGACGCAGCATCGTCCTCTGCTGTGGCTCGGTATCGACGATCATGGCGCTGAAGTTGTGCACGACCGCATCCAGTCGCTCTGCCGCACCCGTGGGGGGTCGTCGGGAAGCATCGACGTCGCAGCGATCTCGGGGTGCGCTGCCAAGAGCAGCGCACGCTTCGTCGTGAAGTAGCGGTACGCGGTCGTGCGAGAAATCGATGCAGCAACGGCCGCGTCCTCGACCGTTGGCGTCGTACCAGCGGCGACAAGGTCACGCGCTGCGGCGTGTTGGAGGGCGAGATCCGCATGCACCTCGACGGCACCGAG
>JAENVT010000094.1 GCA_016650435.1 Ilumatobacteraceae bacterium | reverse complement strand
TCCTCCGCGCATGGCGGCCACCGGTGACCGCCACCCTCTATTTGTTCGCCACCATACCCCTATCCACAAGCACCGAAACACGCTTCGCGCGCAGCGACCACTGTCCGTCACCGTCTGAACGGTCTGTGTTGCGTTCGAATTTCGGGGCTCAATCCGCACGCAGGAGAACGGCCGCTGGGGTGCGGGCGGCACTTCTTGCCGGGATGGCGGCGACGATGTTGGCGAGTACGACAGCGGCGAGGGCGATCAGCATGATCGGTAGGACTGGAACTGTCGGCTGTGGAACGACGTGGAGTCCGTCGGCGAACCGCGTCCACAACCATCGGCCGACGACGATCCCCACCGGTACACCCCCGATCGTGCCGATCGCTGCAGCCACAGTTGATTGCCAGGCAACGGCCGAAGCGAGTTGGAACGGGGTGAATCCAAGCGTTTTCAACAAGGCGAGGTCACGTCGGCGTCGCCTGACCGAGGCGAACAACGTGAGCGCCAGCGCCGACACGGCGCCGACGGCGAGGCTCGCGCCAAGCAGCGTCGGCGCAGTGCCCATCGACCGGTAGTTGACGATTTCGGCCGGTCGCTGCACGGGTAGCACGGTGACAGGCCCGTCACCGTTGGAATCGGTGTACATCCCATCGGCGGCAGCGCTAAGCGTGCGCAACGCGGACGTCCGGTCGACACCTTTTCGAAATTGAACGAAGAACGCCTGGGGACCATCCTGGTTGCCGAACCCCCGGTAGTCCGAGGGGAACAGAGTCTGCGACAACACTGCTCCAGTGGCGAGCCCCATGTGCAGGGTGACGGCGATCCCAATGGCGGGCAGCGCGGCTGTACCGACGACGACCAATGGCGTTGCGGGACCACTGCCGAAAGTGACAACGACCGTGTCGCCCAGCCGCTTGTGGAGCTGCGCCATCGTGTTTGCACCCAGCACCACCTCGTTGGGGGTAGTGAGCTCGTGGCCGGACAGCATCGAAGGGGCGACCGATGCACCCGGGTCCGTGCCGAGCACCGGCACGGTGAGGTCGTCGATCTGCGCTGACGCGAAGTAGACGCCCGACCAGGCCGCCACGTCCTTGTCGGCGTCGAGGAGGGGCTTGGCTTTGCTCTCCGGAATGTTCGAGATTCCCGAATACGCAGACCGCAATTCGTAGTCCCAGTTCCACCCGTACAGTGCCGGACGCGATACGAGCGTCTGGAGGCTCGCCCCGAAGATCAGCGTCCCGATCACGACGACGACGGCAAGTCCGCCCCCCAACATCGCCGACCGTACGGGCGCCGCGTTCGTCCCACTCCCGGGCTCGGTGGCGAAGCGGATCCCTACCACCGCCGGTGCCGGAAAGCCTGCAGTTGTGGCGGCGAGCGCCAACGCCGATGGCCGGGAGACGGATCTGCGGTGATGCCGAGCCACGCGCTCCGACGCGCCGCGGTGGGCCATGACAACAGCCACGGTGCCGAGCACGGCGATCAGCACCAGCACACCAAGACCGAGCACCGTCCAGTCGAAGGAGACGCCTGGTGTTGGATCAACGGCGCGAACGGGACCCAGCGGAGCCAAAGGTGAGATCGCGAGAGCGACGCCGGCGGCGAGGACGGCTCCGAGGATGGTGGAACCAACGACCCCGATCAGACCGTCGGTGGCCGTCATCGCCGGACTGGCTCCGAGGCTGCGCAGTACGCCGACCTCGTGGGCACCCAGCCGCAGTTGGCGGCCGATCACCTGGCCGGCGATGAGCAACGCGGCCAACGCGGCGATTCCGCCGAACACCGCGAGGGCGATCGACTCCGGTTCAATTGCCCGTTCGGCCTTGGCGATTTGCTGTGAGGTGACGGACGTGACGACGGCGGTGGGAATTGCCTTGGCGATCTCGGCCTCGACAGCGGCGAGGTCACGGTCGCCGTGGTCGAGCTGCAACCCGGCAAAGAGGCCGTCGGCGCCGCAACATTGAGCCAACCGTGCCCCAATCGCCGGACTGAGGACAACGTACGTCGGCAGGCGGTCGGTGTCGTCCTGCACGACCTCGTTGTTGAACACGACGATCCCCACCAGGGTGACGTCGAGTTTGAAAAATGGAGAGACTGCGGCGGTGCGGTACCCGGGCGAGTTGGCCTGCTCGTTGGTGTAGAAGCCCAGATGAAATGGCTGACCGAGCCGAGCCCCGAGTGCGCTGGCGGCCGCTTCGCTCATGACGATCTCGTCCGGTCGTTTGGGATCAGCCAACCGTCCGTGGACGACCGTCACGCGGTCTTGGTCCGCGAAGAGACCGTCGGAGCTCACGATGACGAAGACACCATTGGCCTCGGCGTCGGCGTTCGTGGTGGCGGGAGTCCCGTCCGGCGTCAGCTCGAGAGAGTTGGGAACGCCCCAGCTGGCGACGCGCTTCACATTCGGTAGTTCCGCCAAAGTCTGCTGGAATGCCGACGCATGGTTCCCGACGATCACCTGTGCGAGATCGATGACGTGCAGATTGGATGGATCGGTGCTCGTCATGTAGGCGGGATATGACGACTGCGTCCGACGTGCTGCTGCGACCGCTCCAATGGCTACGCCTCCGACCAGACCGATCAGTAGCACGAGCGAGACGTAGCCACCACGCCGATGTCGCCAGCCGGCCCGAAATCGGAACCACGCAACCCCCAAGACCTCGAGACTCATCGTGAAGCGTCCACCCGACTCAGTCCGTTGAAAGCGCGATCAGTGCGCCGTACTTCTATTTTGATGCGCCGACCGCTGATCGCCAAGGTGGCCAGCCGGTCAACGCCGCTCGTACTACTACCACCTTCCGAATTGCACCAACGTTAGGGTTGATGACGCAGCCGGCGAGGGACGCGTTATTTCACACCCGAGCCGAGGCACG
>JAENVT010000093.1 GCA_016650435.1 Ilumatobacteraceae bacterium | reverse complement strand
GGCCTAGTTGGGCGCGATTCCGGAACTGCCAGCACTCACATCGCGCCCGTAGGGCCTAGTTGGGCGCGATTCCGGAACTGCCAGCACTCACATCGCGCCCGTAGGGCCTAGTTGGGCGCGATTCCGGAACTGCCAGCACTCACATCGCGCCCGTAGGGCCTAGTTGGGCGCGATTTCGGAACTGCCAGCACTCACATCGCGCCCGATCGACAGGGTTGGTCAGTCACGGGTGCGCGAAACGATCTGGGCGCCGCACACGATTCACAGCCCGAGGTCAACGAAAACCTCGGCGCCCAGATCTGACACACTCGGATCTCATGACCGTCGCTGTGCATCTCGTCGAGCACCCTCTGATCGCAGATTCCCTGACGCGAGTGCGCGACAGGGACACGCCCAATGCCTTGTTCCGCCAAGAACTCGAACGGATCGGGACGCTGTTGATCGCCGAAGCAACTCGCGGTCTCGCCACACACGAGGTGCGGGTCACGACGCCCCTCGTGACCACCTCTGGGCGCACACTATCGTCGCAACCGGTCGTGGTACCGGTGCTTCGTGCCGGGCTCGGCTTCGTACATGCCGCGCAGGACCTGCTGCCCAACGCCGACGTCGGTTTCATCGGCGTGTCGCGGGATGAGGAAACGTTTCAACCGAAGCCGTATGTCAACAAGCTGCCCGAGTTCCTGGCCGGTCGGCAGTGCATCGTGCTGGACCCGATGCTGGCCACCGGCGGCTCATTGGCACATACCTGCCAGCTGCTGCTCGAGCGCGGCGCAACCGGCACGATCATCGTCGTCTGCGTGCTGGCCGCGCCGGAAGGAATCGCCCTGTTGAAGGCCGCCGGGCTCGACCTGGCGATCTACACCGCGGCGGTCGACGAACACCTCAACGAGCACGCCTTCATCGTCCCCGGTCTCGGCGACGCCGGCGACCGTCAGTTCGGCTCCCCGGCTTCCTCGACCTAACCCATCCCATCCGAGTGTTTGCCGCCACCCCCGGGTCGCCGGAGACACTCGTCTGGGTTGTGGGTGCGGAGAGGTGAACCTGCTGGGGTGAGACGGCACGACGAAGTCGTGCCGGCTCACACACTCGGTTAGGGGTTAGAGGAGGGTGGCCAGGGATTGGAGGTAGGGGGCGGGGTCGATGCCGATGCCTTCGCCGTAGAGCTTGACTTTCGGCTCGGTGCCGCTGGGGCGGAGCTGCAGACGTAGGTCGGGGCCAAGTTGCAGGCGCAGCAAGCCAGCCTCGTCGAACCACTTGACTTCCGACACTTGGCGGTCATCAACAACGGTCGGGGGATCGGCACGCAAGCGGGCCACGGCCGCGGTGCCGTCGACGGGCGGCATCTTCACCGACATGTCGGCCATCACGTGCCTGCCGAATCGTTCGCTGAACGCATCGAGCCGGCTCTGCAGCGTCACACCCTCGGCCTTTGCAAGAGCGGCGACCTCGGCCAACAGGACCGCAGCGGTGATGCCGTCCTTGTCGAGCGGCCGCCCGCAGACGAGGTACCCAAGTGCCTGTTCGTACCCGAACACGAAATGCGATTCCGGGTGGCCGAGGACCGTGTGACCGATCCACTTGAACCCCGTGTACGTCTCCGCGAAGCGAACGCCGTACTCGGCTGCCATCTTCGACAGCAGCGACGACGACACCAGCGTGGTGATGACGAGCCGATCGTCACCTGTCGTATGACGCAAGATGTGATCGCCCAACAGCCAGCCGATCTCATCGCCGAGAAGCCGCCGCCAGCCACCATCCGGTGTCGGAATCGCGGCGCCTAACCGATCGGCATCGGGATCGTTGCACAGGGCGATTGCAGCTCCGCATTCGGCGGCCTTTGCGAGCAGCAAGTCCATCGCACCCGGCTCTTCGGGATTGGGGAACGAGACTGTTGGAAACGTGGGATCAGGTTGTTGTTGCTCGGCTACTACAAACGGTGTCAGCAAACCGGCGCGGTCGAACGCCGCCATCAACGTTTCGCCACCAACACCGTGCATCGCCGAGTAGGCCACAGGCACACCGGCCAGCTCTGGGCGCAGGCGGACGGCCGGTACCGCGGCGAGATACGCCTGCACGAACGAATCATCGAGCCACGCGATCAAAGGATCATCGGGCTCTGACAAGGGCACGGTGCACGGATCGACCAGGTCGATGCATTCCGCAATCTCGGCGTCGACCGGCGAGACGATCTGCGCCCCCTGTGCCGTGAACACCTTGTATCCGTTGTCGGCCGGCGGGTTGTGTGAGGCGGTGACGACCACGCCAGCGGCCGCGCCGACGCCCACGATGTTCCACGCCAGCAGCGGGGTCGGCACGACGTGGGGAAAGATCATCGCCCGCACACCACGCGCCGCGCAGACGCGAGCGGTGTCGAGCGCAAACGCGTCGCTCTTGCGGCGGGCGTCGTAGCCGATGATCACGCCGCGAGTTGCTGCATCCGCTTCGGCCTTCAACAGGTAGTCGACAAGGCCCGCGGCGGCCTGCTGCACCACCAGACGGTTCATTCGTTGCGGTCCGGCGCCCACCGCGGCACGTAGTCCTGCCGTGCCGAACTGCAGCCGTCCATCGAAGCGAAGGGCCAGCTGGTCGTCGCCACCGGCGAGCAGGCTCTCCAGCTCTTCACGCATATCGGCATCGGGTTCGGCGGCCAGCCAGCGGGTCGCGACGCTGCGAAAATCGCTCATGGCAAGAGCGTACGCAACTCCACCAGCGGTCGGGGACCGACGTGCGAGATCACTTCGGCGGCGGCGATGGCGCCGAACTGAGCGCAGTCGGCCATCGATCGACCCCGGGTGTAGCCGTACAGAAAACCGGCTGCAAAGAGGTCACCGGCACCGGTGGTGTCGAGCACGTGATCGACCGGTTGGGCGGGTGCATGAAGCACATCGTCTGGGGTCACCACAAGGCATCCCTCGGCTCCAGTAGTTACAACGGCCAAGGCACAGTCGCTACGCACGGCGCCCACAGCTTCGTCCATCGACCCGACCTCGTAGAGCGACATCAGCTCAGCCTCGTTGCCGAAAAGCACGTCGACTTCGTCGGCCACAAGCGCACGAAAGTCAGCGCGATGGCGATCGACGCAGAACGAGTCGCTCAGCGTCAACGAGACCTGGCGATCGCTGGCGTGGGCGACCTGCGCGGCGTAGCGAAAGGCTTCCTTGGCTTCCGGGCGATCGTAGAGGTAGCCCTCCATGTACAGCACCTCGCCTGCGGCAACCGTGGCGGCATCGATATCGGTGGGGCACAACAGCGACGACACGCCGAGGTAGGTGTTCATCGTTCGCTGTGCGTCGGGCGTGACCACGATGATGCACCGACCGGTCGGTGTTCCGTCGGCGGGCGCTCCGGGGCGGAACTGAACACCGACGGCGCGGCAGTCGTGACCGAACACCCGGCCGAGCTCGTCGTCGCTGACCTTGCCGATGTATGCCGCTGTTCCTCCAAACGAGGCGACACCACACATCGTGTTGGCCGCCGATCCGCCGCTCATCTCGATCGCCCCGCCAAGGGCCTGGTAGATCGCCAACGCCCGGTCGGTGTCGACCAACGTCATCGAGCCCTTCACCAGATCGTGTCGCTCGATGAACGCGTCGTCGGCATGAGCAATCACATCGACCAGGGCATTGCCGATCCCGACGACGTCATACCGAATCCCCGTCACGTCGGAGCAGACTACCGGCCGCAGTCCCCGCGGGTACGCTCCTTCAAGTGAGTGACAACCCCTACAGACTCCCCCACACCGTTGTTCCCAGCCGGTACCTGCTGGTGCTCGAGCCGGACCTCGACAACGCGACGTTTGCAGGAACCGTATCGATCGACGTGACGGCGGTCGACGAGGTCGCGTCAGTTGCTCTCAATGCCGACGAGTTGGACATTGCCTCTGTGCGAATCGACGGTCTCGAAGCACCCTTCCATCTCGACGCCGCCGCCGAGCGACTCATCATCGAGGCTCCACTCGATATCGGCGATGCCGTGATCGACATCACGTTCACGGGCACGCTCAACGACAAGCTGCGCGGCTGGTATCGCAGCACGTTCACCGATGCAGGCGGTGCACAGCGCGTCATCGCCACGACGCAAATGCAGGCCACCGACTGCCGCCGCGCCTTTCCGTGCTTCGACGAACCCGACTTCAAGGCTGTCTTCGAGATCACCCTCGTCATCCAGCCGGATCTGCTGGCCGTGTCGAATGGTCCAGAGATCAGTCGCTCCACGCGCGACGACGGTAAGCACGTCGTGGTCTTCAAGCCGACGATGAGCATGAGCACCTACTTGGTGGCCTTCGTCGTCGGCCCGCTCGAGGCCACCGAACCCATCGACGTCGACGGCACTCCGCTGCGCGCCGTCCACGTGCCCGGCAAGGGCCACCTCACCG
>JAENVT010000092.1 GCA_016650435.1 Ilumatobacteraceae bacterium | reverse complement strand
CTCTCGGTTGCCGTTGCTTCGCGAATGCTGACGATCGCATCCGAGGGGAAGGGATTGGTGATGACCAGATCCTCCTTGCTGCCCTCCACGGTGTAGCCGTCGGCGAAGTACCACGTCGACGACGTCGAGTTCGAGCACGGAGACACCGCGCTGCCCGATGCGCTATCTGCGCGCTGCTCGACAAAGCCCCCGCCTCCGTAGATCTCGACCATCGAGGAGATGTACGTGCCCTGGGGCTGCATCTGGGCAAGGTCGAACACCTTGGTGCCGCGTGCCGGAACCTCGAACGGCGCGGCTACCGCAGCGACTCCAGCCGCATCGGTGTACGTCGTGATGCGACCCGTGAGGGTGACCTCGGAGGGGTTGGCAATGATCGCTGAGCCTCCGAGCTGTGGTCCTCCGACGGGCACGCCCGCGCAGAACCAGGCGGAGGTAACGAACGAACCCTTCGGAACGAATGGCATGGTGGCGCTGCCCAGTCTCGAGAACTGGGCTGGCGCGCTGTGCAGTGGACGCGATCGTTGCAGCGCGATGAACCCCGCGATCGAGGCCAACACCATCAGTCCGGCAACGAACCGGCGGGCGCCCATCATTCGACGCCGGCCCCGTGATCTGCGACATCGTCTGCGGCGACGTCGGACTCCGGGACATCATGTTCCTCGACGTCAACTTTCTCGGGATGCTCCTCGAGGTGCTCTTCGACGGGAGAGCTCTCGACCTCGGGCTCCGACGCGGCGTCGGCGTGTTCTACCTCCGGGTGATCGGGTTCGTTCCACGTCGCGGGCTCGTCATTCATCGACACCACCACCGAGTGGTCGAGGGCGATCTCGATCGGCGCGTCGATCGACAACAGCGGTGCTTCCGGAGCAGCATCGATCCGGCGGCGGCGCCAGCGCATCACCGATGCCGTGTCGAACCTGCTGACCCCCATGGCCAGCAACAGCCACAACAGCAGTTGCCCGATCAACTCGAGGGCGCGCGAGGTGGCGGTGTGGTACCCAAGCGTTGCCTGACCCGAGGTCACAATGTCGTAACCAGTGGTGGCCCCGAACGCCGGACGCGGAGGAATGTCTTGGCCGTCCACGTGCAGCGACCAACGCATATCGACTCCGGTAGCCACGGTCACTGCACCTGCCCCGACTGAAAAATTGACGTCGGCATTGTCGTCCGCGCCGATCGCCACCGGCGTTGCCAGTGGCCGCAATTCGAGTTGGGCCAGCGAGTCGAGACCGGCCTGACGGGTCGCATCAGCATCCGCCACGGAGAACTGGGCGCGGGTCGGAATCCACGCTGTGTTCTCGTACACGAGGAAGTTCAGCGGGCGAGTCAGCGGCGCAGCAAAATCAAGCTGGTCGTCGAGAGCGTCGACGAGACCGTTGGCTAGCGGCAACGGTGCATCGACAGTGCTTGTCGCCCCGTCGGCGACTGGCACAACGATGTAGCGAATCGCATACGGCGCCAGGAGCCGGCCGCCGCGAAGCGTGGACTCCGAGGCGATCTGGTTGACGACCGCGCCAACCGCTGCTTCGGTTCTCGACGGCCGGCCCGGCCAGATCTCGTACTGGGTCAACGGCCCGTCGTCGGTGATCGCGTACCCGATGCCTGGTTGCAGCGTCCACGAAGGAACTGGAACGACCTGAGGGTTTCCGATCCACAGGATCCGGTAATCGCCCTCCGGAGGGTTCTCTGGGAACTGACCGAGCACCGAGGTCAGCGTCAATGTTGGTGTATGCCAACGGCCCGAGCCAACGGCCGCGAGACCAGGCAACACCCCGATCCCAATCGCTGCCGCGCTGAGCAGGCCGAGCGGCTGCCGCCAACCGAAGGACCCAGCCAGCACGTCGTCCTGGAACGCCGCGGCAATGCACGCCGCCGACAGGGCAAGCCCGACCGCGACGGGAGCCAGCAGGACCCCAGGTTCTGGAAGGCGGATCTTCAGCCCGCGATCGTCGAGCACGGCGAGCCAACCGAATGCGATCACGAGTCCCGCCGACCGGATGGCCCACGTCAGCCGCCAGCTGCGGGCCACGAGTGGCGCGACGAGCACCGGCAGGTACAAGGCGATGGCCAGGATGCCGAATTGACCATTGCCCAAACCGAACCGGGCGAGACGGGTGACGCCGAGGGCTCTGGCACCGAACGAACCGGCTGGCGATCCGTCGGCCACTGGTGCCGGAACGCCGGCGATCAGGTCCCAGCCATGACGACCGAACAACGACGAGGCCCATGGAAGGTTGGCGAGGAAGGCCAGAACCGACGCGGCAACGGCGACCGACACCATGAGCAGCGCCGATCGCCACGAGCCGCCGGCGAGAAGCGAAGACAGGGCCAAGACAACGCCCATCGCCACGACCAGCAGGGCGAAAGATGGGACGAACGCAAAAGTGACAGCAGTCAGCAACGCAAGTTGGCACAGCAACCGCAGGCGGGCACGAGCCGGTATCGGTGTGTAGCCGTCGGCCCGGTTGCTGTCGGCCCGACTGATGTCGACGCGGTCGAACGACTCGATCCCAGCGCTTCGACGCAGCAGGTGAATCACCCACGGAGCGGTTGCGTAACAGGCCAGTGCACCCCAGCGCCCGCTCGACAGCAGTTGCGACGGAAGCGGCACCGCGGCGTAGACGACAAGTGCGGCGATGCGGGCCCGCGCTGTTGGGAACAGCCCGGCGAGCCGCCAGATCCCGAGATAGCCGATCAACAACAGTCCGAGAACGCCGAACGTGTGCAGCAGGCCCATGTGGAACAACGTGACGGTGCTGGCGAAGGCCGTCAGCGCAACGCCGGTCGGCACTGGCGTGGTTGCACCCAACCCGTGCCCCCACCACCCCGATCGATAGTCGGTCAACATTGCCCGCGGGCTGACCGGGAGTCGAAGGAACTCACCGAACCTGGGAATGCCACCGAGCAGATGACGGCTGCCGAACAACACTGCGACGAGCACGCATATCCACGCAAACATCGGTGCAGAACCTGCCGTCTGGCGCCAACGTCGCTCGATCGAGCTCTCGCCACGTGAGGGACGCATATCGCGGCTACGCAGGTACGCCGACACGCGGGCCGACCCGCGCAGCTGCAACCCGGCGATCTCGCCGTCGGGAACTCGACGCAGGGCGCGAACATCGCGGCGGCGAACAACGATCCCGGGGAGTCGTGGGACGAGACCGAACATTGCCCGCAGCGATGCCCATGCCTCGCGCGGCTTGCCCGAGAGCACCCCGACGACGAGTTCGGTCAGCGTCACAATGATCAGTTGAAGGGTGAGAAGGGGTAACCGTCGAGCTCCGGTCAGGGTTGCGATCGAGCGCATGCGATGCCGTGCCTGCAGTAGCGCCGGACGCAGATCGGGACGACGCTCGGGCAACGCCTCGCGGTGCCGCGCCCGCGCCGCCGGGACCACGACCACGCGCGCCCCGCCGAGATGGGCCCGCCAGCACAGGTCGACGTCATCGCCGTAGAAGTCGATGGCTGCGTCGAAGCCGGCAACCGCCCTGAACAGGTCGGCGCGCACCATCATGCACGCCGACGGCAAAGCGAACACATCGCGCACCGCGTCGTGCTGCTCCTGGTCGTATTCGCCCTCCTCGACGAACGAGTCGACCTCGCCGAATCGGTCGACGCCGATGCCGACGTGCTGGAGGACACCCGGATCGTCCCACGACACCAGCTTCGGGCCGACGATCCCGGCATTCGATCGATACAGCTCCTCGACCAGCAGGCGGATCGCGCCGGGATCCAAGGCGACGTCGTCGTGCAAAAAGCAGAAGAACCCGTTGTCGCCTTCGACGAGGCGCAAGACCTCGTTTGCCGCTGCCCCGTAGCCGTCGACGTTTCCGACGGCACGGACGAAGGCGTTCGGCACCCGCTGGCGCACCCGATCAGGTACATCCCCCGGCTCGCCGACGATGAGGAACAGGCTCTTCAGGTTGGCGTAATCCTGGTCTGCCAACCCGTCGAGGACCTCGTCGAACCAGTCCCCCGGGTTGAAAACCACCATCACGGCCACGACCGGCGGGGCGAGTTGGTTGGCGGCTTCCACGAGGCGGCCAGGCTACTGCGAGGGCGGGTAGGAGTGCAGGCACTGCTGAATTGACGACTGAATTACGACTGAATTTGAGGGGTGCTTGCAATAGTTAGCAGTATGCGGTATATTAGTTGCATGTTCAAACTCCCCGAAATGCCCACTATCGATTTCTCGTCCATCAAGTTGCCCTCAATCGACTTCTCGGCCATCGACTTGCCGGCCATCGACTTCTCACGGCTCGACGTCAACGCTCTACTCGACAAGCTGCCGAAGATCGATCTGCCGGCTATCGACACCGCCAAGCTGACCGCCGCCGTTCGCGACGCCGGCTACATCGCGGTCGGACTCGGCGTCGTTGCCGTCGAGCGAGCCCAGGCCCGCGGAAACGAATTGACCACCATCGTCAACGATCGCCTCGCCGAAGTGCGCGAGTTCATTCGCAGCGCGGTCTGATCGTTTTTCACCCTCACCCTCGCTGCGGTGGACCGCGGCGAGGGGGCTGGTGCCGCTAGCCTCGCTGGTCTGGTGGACCCTTCCGACGCACAACTCGCGCCCGACAAACCTGATGGGCGAGCCCCTCTCCCAGAAGGCACCCTTCCGGTAGGAATCGGTCTGCTCATCGCCGGCGTCAGCGCCTACCTCTTCTTGAAGGTCGCCAAGGTGGCCCTCGGAAGCGACGAGGCCGTGCAACCGATAGCCAGCCTGTGGATCGCCACGTTCGCCCTGGCTCCCGGCTTCTTCTTGCCGCTCGAACAAGAGTTGGCCAGAACACTTGCCCACCGTCGAGCAATTGGCCAGGGAGGCAAGCCCGTCGTTGCCAGGGTGCGCTCGCTGGGCATCGGCCTTGCCGCGATAGTCACTATTGCCGCGCTCGCCGCCAGTCCGCTGATCGTCAGCGGATACTTCGACGGCGACTGGGTCCTGATGGTCGCGTTGATCGTGGCCTTCTCGGCGTACGCCCCCGCCCATCTGTCTCGCGGTATTGCCAGCGGCAACGGCAGATTCAATGCGTACGCCATCGTCATGGGAGCCGACGGCGCTGTTCGCATCGCGTTCTGTGCCACGTTGGCGGTCCTCGGCGTCAAAACCGTCGGGCTCTACGGATTTGCGGTTGCCCTGTCTCCTATCCCCGGCGTGCTGTGGGTGAAGGCACGCGGCGCCCTGCGCACCGAGCCGGGACCAGAGTCATCCTGGGCCGAGGTCACGCCCAACCTCGGGTGGCTGTTGCTTGGCTCCGTATTCGCCGCTGCGCTGGTCAACGCCGGCCCGTTGGCAGCGACTTTGTTGGCCAAAGACAGCGAGAAAGAACTGGTCACCCAGTTCACCTATGGCGTGCTGCTGGCTCGAATTCCTCTGTTCCTGTTTCAGGCGGTGCAAGCGGCCCTCCTCCCCCGCCTGTCTCGCCTCGCGGCGCGCAATGAGATCGCCGAGTTCCGTTCCGGTTTCGCCAGGCTGATGAAGCTGGTGCTTCTTGTCGGTGTCGTCGGCACCTTGGGCGCGTTCGTGCTGGGGCCACTTGTCATCGAACGCTTCTACAACGCCACGCTGAGCCGGGAGACGATGGCGATGCTCGCCCTCGGCAGCGCCTGCTACATGATTGCGCTGGCCATCGCCCAGGCGGTGATCGCTCTTCGAGGTCACGCCCTGGTTGCGCTCGGTTGGGGCGCGGGTGCGTTGACGTTTGTCGTTGTGACGTGGCTCAGTTCCGACGAACTGTTCAGGAGGGTCGAGCTTGGCCTGGTCACTTCGTCGTTCGTGGCGTTGTTCGTCTTCGGATTGGCCCTGCGATCGAGGCTGCGCAGCGGCGACGTGCCATCGGGCGATTCGGTGATGGACGCGATCATCAACATGCCCCTCGAAACCTGACGAGCGCCACGCTCTCGAATCGTCCGTGACGTTTCGGCGCCCGTGTCCAACGATCTGGCTCACACCGGATCGAAGAGTTAGCTGCGGCGGGCTTTTTCGGACTCGATCTTCAAATCGTTGGCAACCATCACCTTGATCAGTTCTGGGAAGGCAACCTCTGGCTCCCACCCGAGTTGGCTGCGGGCCTTCGACGCGTCGCCGATCAACAGGTCGACTTCTGCCGGGCGGAAGAACTTCGGGTCCTGCCGCACATAGTCGCGCCAGTTCTCGATACCGACCTCGTTGAACGCCAGGCGAACCAGGTCTTCGATGCTGTGGGTCTTGCCGGTGGCGACGACGTAGTCGTCGGGCTGATCCTGTTGCAGCATCAACCACATCGCCTTGACATAGTCGCCGGCATAGCCCCAGTCGCGCTTGGAGTCGAGGTTGCCCAACACGATGTCGGTCTGCAAGCCGAGCTTGATACGAGCGACCGCGTTGGTGACCTTGCGCGTGACGAACTCGACACCGCGGCGCGGACCCTCGTGGTTGAACAGGATGCCGCTGCAGGCAAACAGCCCGTAGCTCTCGCGGTAGTTGACGACGATGTCGTGCCCGAAGACCTTGGCGCAGCCGTATGGAGACCGCGGATGAAACGGTGTGCGTTCGGTCTGCGGGGTCTCGCGGACTTTGCCGAACATCTCGCTGCTGCTTGCCTGGTAGAAGCGGATCGGGTTGTTCTCGGCACCGCCGACCATGCGGATTGCCTCGAGCATTCGCAGGACACCGGTGCCCGTGATGTTTGCGGTGAGCTCGGCCTGATTGAAGCTGAGAGCGACGAACGAAATAGCGCCGAGGTTGTAGACCTCGTCGGGCTGGGTCGAGTCGAGGGCCTTCACCAACGACGGCAGGTCGGCGAGGTCACCAGGAACTGGCTCGACGTAGGGGAACTCGTCGCGCATCATCGTCATCCGCGGATTGTTCTGACCTTTGACCATGCCGAACACCTCGTAGCCCTTGGAATGGAGGAACTCGGCGAGGTGCTGACCATCTTGTCCAGTAACACCGGTGATGAACGCGCGAGGCATGCAAGAAGTCCTTCAAGGGTCGGCCAAAAAGCGGGACACGGCAGTCTACGGCTTTGGCCAGCCTTCAGGTGCCAACGGGTAGCCTCGGCATGCCCATGAATCCACTGCGCGTCGCCTTCGATGTCGGCCCACTCGCCGGGCCACGTACGGGTGTCGGACAGGCAGTCGCCGCGATGCGCGAAGCGTTGGGCGGCACCGACGATCTCGAGCTCGTTGAGTACATCACCTCGTTTCGATCGCGCCCGCCAACCGGCGCCCATCGATTGCCGCTGCCTGCGGTGCTCGCCCATCGGCTGTGGGGTGTCGTCGACCGGCCGCGGGTCGACCGATTCCTCGGTAGGCCCGATGTAGTTCACGGCACTAACTACGTCGTGCCTCCATCTCGCGTCCCACGGGTGGTGTCGGTGTACGACTGTTGGTTCCTGCGCCATCCGATGCTGGCCGGCAGGGCGGTGCATCAAGCTGGCCGAGTACTTGGGCGGGCAATCTCACGCGGCGCCACAGTTCACACGAGTTCGGCGTCGACTGCGGCGGAGATCGCAGATCTGTTTCCCGCGGCCCGCATCGCGATGATCCCGCTCGCCGCCGTGCCGATGCCCGCGCCATCGCAGGATCCGCCGGTTCCCGCGCTCGTCGGCCGCCCATACATCGCCGCGGTCGGAACCCTCGAGCGACGCAAGAACCTGCCGATCCTCGTCGAGGCATTCGGTCTACTCGCGTCGGAGCGCGACGAGATCTTGTTGGTGTTGGCAGGCGCCGATGGTGACGACCGGCCGGCCATCAACTCCGCGATCGACAGACTGGATCCGTCAGCTGCAAAGCGGGTCGTGATGACCGGACGAATTGAGGAATCTGCGCGATCGTGGCTGCTGCGCAACGCCACGGTTCTCGCCTATCCATCGCTGGATGAGGGATTCGGGTTCCCGCTGTTGGATGCGATGCAAGTTGGCGTTCCGATCGTGGCGAGCGACCGCGGCAGCATCCCCGAGGTGTGTGGCTCGGCCGGGCTCCTCTGCGACCCGGACGATGTGATCGCTCTGGCCGGCAACCTGGTGAGTGCAGCGTTCGACGACAACGTTCGCACCCAACTCCTGTCAGAGGCCGCAACACAGCTGGCGTCGTTCTCATGGCAGCGGTGCGCACGGGATCTGTCTTCCCTCTACAGGCGACTGGCAGAGGAAACGACATGACCGTGGTATCGCGATGATCGCCGTGTTGTGCGGTGGCGTCGGCGCTGCTCGATTTCTCGCCGCGCTGGCGCGCGTCACCGACCCGTCCGAGACGGTTGGCATCGTCAACACTGCAGACGACACGGTGTTGCATGGTCTCGCCATCTCGCCTGACCTCGACACCGTCACGTACACGTTGGCCAACGCGATCGACCCCGATCGCGGCTGGGGGTTGTCCGACGAATCGTGGCGGGCGATGGAGGCGTTGCAGCGGTACGCAAATGTGCGACCGCAGCGATCGGCTGCTGCGCCGACATGGTTCAACCTCGGCGACCGCGATCTGGCCACCCACTTCTACCGCACCGCACGCCTTGACGAGGGCGCCACCCTCTCGGAGGTAACGGCGGAGATCTGTACCGCGTGGCATATCAGGCAGCGATTGGTCCCGATGAGCGACCAGACGGTCTGTACCGTCGTCACCCTCGCCGACGGCAGCGATGTCTCCTTCCAGGAATACTTCGTCAAGTTGCACCACGGGGTACCCATCACTGCGGTGCGCTTCGTCGGCTCTACCGAAGCTGCCCTTGCTCCAGGGCTCGACAGGGTCTTGAACGAGGCCGAGTGCATCGTCATTGCGCCGTCGAACCCCATCGTGTCGATCGGCCCGATTCGTGCACTCGCCGAGGTCGATCCGATCCTTGCCGGCAGGCGATCGTATGTCGTGGCAATCTCACCGATCGTCGGCGGCGCGGCACTGAAGGGACCCGCTGACCGGATGCTGACCGAACTCGGCCACGAGTCGTCGGTGGTCGGTGTCGCCCGGCTGTACGCGCCGATTGCGGCGACATTGGTGATCGATCCCGTCGACGCTCATCTGGCAGCAGCGGTCGAAGACGCGGGAATGCGTGCCGTGATCACTCCGTCGGTGATGAGCAGTCCGGAAATCGGATCGCAGCTCGCCACGGTCGCGCTTCGCGCCGCCTCACCCCAGTGATCGCAGGCCGACGCGCAGGTCGGTCCACGGCGCCCACGCGAGGTGGATGCGGGCGCGTGTCGGCGAGAGCGCAAACCATGTGATGTCGTTGAGACGCCGCGGCGCGGCGACCGGATCCTGGGCACTGGGACCTGCCATCAGGTTCCACAGATCGCGGATCGACGTGCTGATCCCCGATCCAATGTTGACGACTAGCCCACCTCCCCGCGTGCTGGCGCGCACCAATGCGTCGACCGCATCGTCGACGTACAGGAAGTCGCGTGTCTGGCGGCCGTCGCCATGGATCTCGGGACTTGTAGCCGTGCGCAGCGCATGAGCGAATGCACCGACGACTCCCCCGTCGGCGCGTTGTCTCGAGCCGTAGATGGTGCTCATCGCCAAGGCGGTGAACTCGACCGTGTGATCGGCGCGGTACATATTGAGCATGTCGACGATTGCTTTGGCAACGATGCCGTGCAATCCGATCGGATTCCAGGCGTGACCCTCCTTGATCGGCAGCTCGCGTAGCGGCACGTCGCCATACAACGCCGCGCCAGGCAGCGCAGTGACAACCTTGGTTCCCTGCAGGCGCGCAGCTTCAAGCACCGATAGCACGCTTTGCATAGCGTGGCCAGCCTGGGCAGCGGTGCCTCGGCCGGGCGCCAGCCAGGCGAGGTGGTACACGACGTCCGGCGGACGCATCGCGGTGAGCGTCGCGAACTCGTCGGCGAGCACGTCGAGCGTGTGGATCTTCAACGCCCCACCGGCCGAACGCGCCTCGGCGAGATTGGCAAGCGAACCACTGGAGAGATCGTCGACGACATCGACGGTGTTGCCCTCGGCGATGAGACGATCGACCAGGTGCGAACCGAGGAACCCGGCTCCACCAACGACCATGATGTTCACGTCGCGTCGGCAGGAGGTCGGTATTCGCCCGACAGCTGTTCGCCCGGCGCAACCCAGCCATGCAGGCCGAGCACGCTGTTCGTGACGTTGGCGCCCTCGCCGATCTTGCCCATGACCACTGAGTTTGCCACCACGGCCCGCTCGCCCACGACGGCGCATGGCAGGAGGACACAGTCGGTGACTGTGGCGTTGGCAGCGACGGAGACGCCGTCGGCAACGATGCTGTTCGTCACCAACGCCGATGCATCGACCCGGGCACCCTTGTGAATTGCGACGCTCGAGTGCAATGGCCGCGTGCCGTCCAACAAGTCGAGGTTGGCCTGCAGATACAAAGCAGGACTGCCGGCGTCGAGCCAGTAGTCGTCGGTCGGCATCGCGAAGAGACGCCCACCGGCCGCGACCTCGGGGAACGTGACGCGCTCGATCGACACCTTTTGCCCGGGAGGTATGCGCTGCAACACCGAAGGCTCCAGCACGTATGTGCCTGCGTTGATCATGTTGCTCGGCGCCGTTCCTGGCGCAGGCTTCTCGACG
>JAENVT010000091.1 GCA_016650435.1 Ilumatobacteraceae bacterium | reverse complement strand
TGCAGGTTGGACCGATCGCCGCCGGCGCAGGGGCGTACAGCGATCAGTGGATCGGGCGGATGCGGAGGTAGGCAGCAAATTCCGCCCGCGTCGTCGTGGTCGGGTCGCTCGACGAACAGCTGGCGCAAGTGCTGCTTCCAGTCGATCAGACTCGCGTGGCCAGGATTGCGAGCGGCGTCGACACCGATCTCTTCTCGCCGCGGGCCTACACGCCAACTAAGCGGCTCGCCATGTGGAAGCGCTGGCTCGTCGACGATCCGCGGGGATGGCGCCCCGGCGAATCAGGGGGCTCGATCCGGTATGACCTTGCCGATCTCTCGGCCTTCATCGATGCCGACGGGCAACCGGTGCCGGTGGTGTTGTTCGCCGGCCGGTTCATGAAATTCAAGCGATTGCAGCTGCTGATCGAGGCGCATCACATCATGCGATCCACAACGGAATGCCGCTCGGTGCTGGTCGTCACGGGTGGATACCCGTGCGAGTGGGAGGGCGAGCACCCGTTCGACACCGTTCGGCGGCTCGGTGCGGAGGGCGTTTTCTTCGCCGGATGGCGAGATCACGACGAGCTGTCCGACATCTTGAACTGCAGCGACGTCTTCGCCGCTCCCTCGGTCGACGAACCGTTCGGACTCGTCTATCTCGAGGCGATGGCGACGGGGATCCCGACGATCGCCACAAGCACCGGGGGACCACTCTCGTTCGTCAACGTCGACGCCGACCATCCCACCGGCTGGCTCGTACCGCCCGACGATGTCGCGGCGACGGCGAGGGCACTCGCCGAGGCCGTGTCGGATCATCCAATGCGCGGGGAGCGTGGTCGGCGCAGCGCACAGTTCGTTCGCGAGCACTATTCGTGGGCCTCGTCAGCCCGGGCGTTCGCTCGGCTCTACGACGAAGTGATCGACGAGCCGACACGATCGAAGCGATCCGAAGCCGAGCGATCGACGTTCGCCCTACCGTCGAGCAACGGCGTCGCATAAGAAAGGATCGTGCTCATGCCATCGTCGGGCAGCAGGTGCACGATCAGCTGGCCGCCGCGAGTTTCCGCCCACAACGGATTGTGCGTTGCCACGCGGCCTGAAGCCGCCGAGTAGATCGGGAACGGGACCTCGCGCTCCATCTGCATGCTGTTGACGTCGAGCAGACCGAGCCCACCGAGCCAGCCAGGCCCGGACGCGAGGCCAACCTCGGCGACTCCGCCACACAGAAGATGACCCGTGTCTAGCCACTGACAGTCCTGGTGATCGACGAAGAACCCTGGGTTGACACGTGCCGTCTGGAGTTGACCGTCGACCGACCACCGGTAGAACCGACGCGATCCCCACGACCAGCCAACGAGGTCGCCGTCCGCGCCGCACCGCGCCATGGCACCGACATGGTCGTCGACGACGAACACACATTGTGGCGCCTCGCCCGGTTGCAGCCGGTACACGCTCGACGTCGAGTCGGGTCGATATTCCGCGCACGGGATCCAGAAGGCGGTGCCGTCGAAATCCATTCCGCCGGGGTGATAGTGCCGGCTGTCGCCGACCGCGACTTGTTCGATGAGGTTTCCGCGGCTGTCGGCGCCCATGACGAGACCACGGCGATCGTCCTTGTCGACGGTGGAGATCCACCACGTCGAACCGAGTCTGGCCATGCCCTGCGGATGATGTGAATCGAACCTCAGCGGCAACTCATCGATCAGCTGCCAATTGGTTGTGCGAGTGATCGACGCGACCGTCGCTGCGAGTGTGGAGTCCGTGCCCGCCCTGTTGCACAACATCTGTGTTGAAGTATGACGGATGCGCGCCAACGCAGGGTTGATGGTCGGCAACGCGGAGCTGTCCACGAGATGTATATCGGCTGCTCACCGATCGGCCGTAAGCCAAAAGGTAGTTGCGCCCAGCGCCGGCGAAAGCAGGGTAGGGGTCAGGCTTCTGGCACGGCGCCGAGCACGGACTTCAGCGCCTGCGCTGCACCGAGTAGAGCGGCGCTTTCGAACGGCACCACGATCTTGGTGTTGTCGCTCTCAGCAAACTTGGCCAGCGTGTCGAGCTGCAGGATCGCGATCAGCGAAGGATCCGGGTTGGCGGCACGGATCGCGTTGTACACGCTGGCAATGGCCTCTGCCCGTCCCTCTGCTTCGAGGATGTATGCCTGCCGGTTACCTTCAGCGCGCAAGATCGCCGAGGCTCGTTCGCCCTCGGCGCCGCGGATCGCAGCCTTGGCCGCGCCATCAGCGATGTTGATCGCCGATTGCTGGTTGCCCTCTGACTGCAGGATCTTTGCTCGCTTCTCCTGATCGGCCTGCTTCTGCAGAGCCAACGCCTCGAGGATCTTCGGTGGCGGTGTGATCTCGACGATCTCGATGCGGGCGATGCGAATGCCCCACTTGTCGGTGACGGCTTCCATCTGTGATTGCACGTCGGTGTTGATGCGCTCGCGTTCAGACAAGGCCTCGTCGAGCGACAGCGTCCCGATGACCGAACGTAGCGCGGTGCGCGCCAGCGCGTCGATGGCGATGCCGAAGTTGGCGACGCTGAACAATGCCTGCTTGGCATCGACGATCTGGGTGAAGATCGTTGCGTTCACCGTGACAACGACGTTGTCCTTGGTGATGACCTCTTGCCGATCGCCCGGCACCGGGATCTCGCGCATGTCGACTCGCTGTAGCGAATCGATGAATGGCCCGATGATGACCAGGCCCGGCTCGTGGGTCTTGCGGTATTCCCCGAGACGTTTGACGACCCCGACCTCTCCCTGCTGCACGATGTTGACCATCTTTTGCAGCATGAAGAGCAGGATCACGACGATGAGACCGGCGGCAAACAGTGCGCCGATCGTTCCGCTACCCAACGCAATCATGTGAGCTCCCAATATTCTTCTGCGGCTCTCACCGTCAGAGTTGTGCCAACGACATTCGTGACGATCACGGCTGTCGAAGGCGGTATCAAAGATCCGTCTGCGGTCACGGCGAGCCAGGTCTCGCCGAGCAGCCGAACGTGGCCACTCGCATCGACCTTGACTTCGTCGACCGTCAATCCCCGTGCACCGATGAGGCCACCATGCACGCCGCGGATCGCCGTGCCGGGACCGCGCCGGGCGAACGCCTCGCTCATCTGCGGCCGTACGAACGCCACGCCGGCGGCTGAGACGCCGACGGCTACGCAGGTCTGAACGAGCACATGGGACGGTGCGGCGACTGCGATCGCCGCCGCCGCAGCCGAACCAGCAGCACCGAACATGGCGAAGAACGCAAGGTGATGTAACTCGACCCCGATGAGCACCACACACAACACGATCCACACGAGGGCCACAAAAGCCACCTCCGACGAAATCATACGCACCGACCTTCGACAAACGTACGGCAACGCACAAAACAATGTGTGGAGTGTTTGGCGCCTACCTGGGTGCCTCGAAACACTCCGCTAGGTCTCGTCGACGTGGGCGAGGCAGGCGTCGAGCGCGACGTCGAGGGGATCGAGCACGACCAGCCTCGGGTTGGCCGCGATGAGGATCTCGACGAGATGCGAGAAGCCGGTGCCGCCAAGCGCGACCGTCGTGGCGCCTCGCAGGCTGTTGACGAGTGCCGCCACGTCCATGCCGCGAAGGTCGTCGCCCGTGAGTTCACACACCGGCTGTTTGGCGGCGGCGATCGCCGAGCGCAACGCCTCGCCCGTGCCGACGACCGGGATGTCGACCGCGGCGCGGGCTTCCACCACGCCTGGGTCGGCGGTGCAGTCGACGATTATGGCGTCGAAGCCTTCGCGTGCCGCATCGATGATCGTCTTCACGACGAATGGCGCAGCGGCCCGTGCGTCGTGGGCGGTGCGAATCTCTGTCGGACCGGCTCCCGTGCAGCGATAGGTCAACTCGACGCCCGGCCGGGCAAGTCGAGCCAGATCGGCTTCGATCTCTGATCCGATCGCGTCCCAAGACGCGCTCGTCGGCCCGACCAACAGCACTTTCGCCTGATCTTCGGAGTCATCTGTCATAGTGGTTCCCTCAGTCGCGGTCTTGCCAGGTGCACACGCACGCCTCGTTGCCCTCGGGATCGGCGAGGACCCAGAAGGCTTTGGCCCGATCGTCGCTGATCAATTGACCACCCGCGGCGATCGCATCGGTTACTCGCTGCTCGGCAACATCGTGCGGTACGGACACATCGAGGTGGATGCGATTGCGTTGCGGCCGGGGGGCATCCATCTGTTGGAACCAGAATGCCGGGCCGATTCGCCGAGGATCTACGAGCGCGACGATCTGCCCATCGGACTCGGCGGGGCGCTCGTCGACGTAGTCGAGAATCGCCTTCCAAAACGGCCGTACGGCGTCGATGTCGAGAGCGTCGATGGCAACCTCCACACCGAGTGCCGAACGCGGCTCGGTGATGAGCCCGGCATCGGCGGCTATTGCAGAAATCGTGGTGGCCAGTTCGACATCGGCGGCCGTCAAGCTGTTCGTTGCGTGAGTGGTCAGCGAGACATACACAACTCCGGGATACCGAACGTCGACGTCGGGATGATGCCCAGCGCGTTCCGCGGCCGAAGCAACTTGACCCACGAATGTTGCCGCGTCGTAGAACGAGGGCGCTCGAAAGCCCGCTTCGATTCGTCGCAGCACCACACGCCAATCGGGCAGATCGGTTCGCCCGTGGAACTCCGACGCCGAGATCTTGTCGACCATGACCACAGCTTATGGAATGCGACCTACGAGCCCGTCAGTTCACGCGCCAGCACAGCCAGATGCCGAAGATCGGTGTTGAAGACGAGGTCTAGCCGTCGCGATGAGAGATGTGCGGTGTCTGGCGGTGTCTGGCGGCCCATCTCTCATCGCCGGGCGTCATTCGCCGTCTGGCTGCCAGGCGGCCGCCGGCGCCAGCTTGGACTCGGCCTCGATCATCTGGTCGAGACGGCGTCGAAATCGGATGCCACCACTGTCGGTACGAAGGTTGATGTTCGGCGTTGTCGAGGCTGCCATCCCGCGTTGTGAAGCCTGGAGGATGACCTTGTCTTCCTCGAAGGCACCTCGCACCGAGGCGGCAAATCGCCTGGACACGTCGTCGTCGTCCGGGGCGACGTTGCGCATCTGGAACCAGAAGTACCTGGTGGTTGCCTCGTCGACCGGCGTGAGGAAGTTGAAGCTGTCCATCACGAACGACTGGGGATGCAACGGCTTGTCCTCGCCACCCGCGCCGGCGGGCGAGATGTAGGCCTTATGAGTGCGTTGCTCGGGTAACGGACCTCGTATTGCTGCTTGCGATCACAGTTGCCTTCGAACTGAAGGTACGGGGCGTAGAACGGAGCAGGTTGGGTGTCCAGCATCCAGCGCCAGGTCGTGACCCCATCGTCGGCAATCGTCACTCGCAACGGGGTTTCGTCGGATCCGTCGCCGGCAAATGAACCAGGGTGCACCCAGGCGACGTGCGACGGGTCGAGCAGGTTGTCGGTGACGTTCAGGTAGTTACACGCAACGACCATGTCGTCGCCTTCCGTGGTGCCCCAGGCCGGATCGCCCCAATGCTCCGCGGGGAAGATGTCGTCGGGATCGGCGCGCGCTGGATCACCCATCCACATCCACAGGAGCCCGTACCGGGCTTCGATCGGGTACGACCGCACCTGCGCTCCTTGCGGCGGGCGGTCGTTGCCGGGCGCTCGAACGCACTGACCCGAACAGTCGAAGACCAGCCCGTGGTATCCGCATTCAAGGTCATCGTCCTGAACGCGGCCCATCGACAGCGGCACCTTTCGGTGCGGGCAGGCGTCGGCCAGCGCAGCGTACTGACCGCTGACACCGCGGTAGATCGCAACGCTCTCACCCAAGATCGTGATCGCAAATGGCGAGGCACCGATGTTGCGTTCCCACTCCGCGACGTACCATGCATTGCGAAGGAACATCTGCCGGATCGTATCCCGAGCAAGGAGCAGGTATGGCCGAAATCACACAACACGAAGCCGAACAAGTCGACACCGCGAACGCGTCGGGACTGACCCCAGTGGTTTTCGTTCACGGTCTCTGGTTGTTGGCGAATAGCTGGGATCAATGGCGCGAGATGTTCGCAGCCGCCGGTTACGCGACCGTCGCGCCGGGCTGGCCCGACGATCCGGCGACGGTGAAAGAAGGCAACGAGCATCCAGAGAGGTTCGCTCGCAAGACGGTCGGGCAGATCGCAGACCATGTCGAGGCGGTCATCAACAAGCTCACGACACCGCCGGCCATCATTGGTCATTCGTTCGGCGGACTGCTGGTTCAGATTCTGGCTGGCCGTGGGCTGTCCAAGGCAACGGTGGCGATCGACCCAGCACCATTCCGCGGAGTGCTGCCACTGCCAGTCTCGGCGTTGAAGTCGGCCTTCCCGGTGTTGAAGAACCCTGCAAACCGCGGCAAGGCGGTGGCTCTCACGTACGACCAGTTCCGATATGCGTTCGCCAACGCCGTAAGCGCCGAGGAAGCCAAACAGCTGCACGAGACGTTCGCGGTTCCGGGGTCCGGGCGACCGCTCTTTCAAGCAGCGACTGCCAACCTCAACCCGTGGACTGACGCAAAGGTCGATTCCAGGAATCCGAAACGCGGCCCGTTGCTGATCATTTCCGGCGAGAAGGATCACACGGTTCCCTGGGCGATCGCCAACGCCAGCTACAAGAAGCAGAAGCGCAACGAGGCAGTCACCGAGATCGTCGAGATCCCCGGCAGGGGACACTCGCTCACGATCGACAGTGGCTGGCGTGAGGTTGCCGACACCGCGCTGGCGTTCGTCAAGCGATTCACTTAGAGCACCAGTCCAACGAAGTGTTGTCGCACCGCACCATGGACGTGCCGAGCGGCAACACTTCTGCTTTGCCGCCTTGGCTAGCCGGGCAGCACCTCGGGCTCGCCTTCGTCGGAATCCCCGATTTCGGAATCGATGCGCTGCGAAGCGTTGCGGCCGAGATCACCTGCATGTTCGATCAACTCTTCGATCTGCTGCGGCGCGTCCTCGGATCTGGCGTCGATGTGCGCCGCGTCTTCGTCGATCGAATCCGGCGCAGCAGTGTTTCGCGACCCGTTCGGTGATTTGCTGGGACTGTTCATGTGCGGGACGTACCCGTTCCGCACGTCTCCGAACCGAACAGCCCGACCGAGATGTAGGATTCGGTCTATGGCCACCGCCAAACTCACACCGCTCCAAGAACTCGAAGCCCGTCGAAATGCACCGGCTGGACCAAAGCGGGTGATCTCCGAAGAGGAGAAGGCAACCCGCAAAGATCGTGTTGCCAAGGCAAAAGATGCCTTGGCCCGCTCGGTCGGCGCTCGAGGCGAGCAGGTTGCGCCGGCCCGCGCCGCGCTGAAGACCTACCTGCAGCGCCTCAACGAGCCGAAGCAGCCCGACGACGCCCAGTTCGAGGCGTTGATCGAGGCACCGTTCAAGGCGCCGCCGCGCAAGAAGACCAACGACCGCCGCTTCTGAGATCCGGCCTCCGGGGTCTGGGTAGTGCAGTCCACAGCCAGGCATGCGAACCGTTGCATCGAGCGCGCCACGGCGGAAGCTGAGGCGATGACGGCCGCCTTTGTTGCCACACGTTTCGACGAGGCGATCGCCGAAGCGGTTGCTGTCGACCCATCGCTGCCACTCGCTGGCGAGGTGGTGGCTGTGAAGGCCTGTTTCGATGTCGCCGGTTGGACGACGCATGCCGGCTCGGCTGTGCTCGCCGACGCAGCCCCCGCCGATGTCGACGCGCCGCTGGTTGCCGCACTGCGATCCGCAGGCGCGATCGTGCTGGCCCAGACCAACATGACCGAGTTCGCCTACGGTGCGTTAGGTCTCAACAGCACCTACGGAGATCCGACGACGCCGTTGCGGCCAGGCGAGCGGCGAGTTGCCGGTGGCTCGACGTCGGGCGGTGCCGTTGCCGTCGCCCTCGGCGCTGCAGATTTCGCACTGGGCTCCGACACCAGCGGATCGATCCGCATCCCGGCAGCGTTCTGTGGCGTAGCCGGATTCAAGCCGTCACAGGGTCGCTATCCGAGTGGAGGAATGATCCCGCTCGCCGCGAGCTTCGACGCGCCGGGCTTCGTCGCGCCCACCGTGGCGTATCTTCGTCGACTCGATGCGGCGCTTGTCGGCGATCGGCCGACTCCCGTCGACCGTCGGATCAGCGATGTGAACCTCCTGGTACCGGTCGATGCCATTCGCGCCGGGGCGACAGATCAACTCGTGCTCGACAGGTTCGAGCAATGGCTTGGTGTACTCAGTGCGGCCGGAGCGAACATCACCGAGGCGCAGATGCCGATGCTGACAGAGGCAAGCATCGCGGCTCGCGAGGGATACGTCATCGCCGTAGAGGCGTACGACTGGCACCGAGAGATGATCGCCCAAGACCTGGATCGCTACGACCCTCGAGTGGGCTCGCGCATCCTGCACGGAGCACAGGTACTTGCCAGCGACTACGTCGCTGCGTTGCGAAAGATCGATGACTGCCGTCGCCGATACGACAGCGCGCTCCACGGCGCCGACGCGATCCTGACACCGACAGTCCCGATCCTGCCGCCAAAGGTCGCTGATGTGCAGACGACCGATGCCTACCTCGCGATGAACACCGAGGTGTTGCGTCTCACTGAGTTCGCCAACCGGCTCGATCTCCCAAGCGTGACACTGCCGGGCAGTTCTCCAGATCGACAACCCATCGGCTTGATGCTGACCGGTAGACGCGCGGGAGATGTTGCGCTGCTTGATCTGGCGGTGATGCTCGAAGCTTGCCTCGCCGCGGCGTGACAGTAGCTTCGGCTCATGATCATCGTTCGTTCCGCAGACATCGCCAACACCGCCCGCCACGTGTCCGGTCCCGGCTGGGACAGCAAGCGGATGATCGTCAGGGATGATGGGATGGGTTACTCGGTTCACGAGACACGAATCCTCGAGGGTGCCGAGAGCCATCTCCACTACAAGCATCATCTCGAGACCAACTACTGCATCGCCGGCGAAGGCGAGGTCGTCGATGTGTCAACGGGTGAGACGTTCCAGATCCGGCCCGGAACGATCTACGCGCTCGATCAGCACGACGAGCACATCCTGCGGGCGACCAAGGGCGATCTGCACCTCGTCTGCGTGTTCAATCCGCCTGTTGCCGGAACCGAGACCCACAACGCCGACGGCGGTTACGAACCACCCGCCGA
>JAENVT010000090.1 GCA_016650435.1 Ilumatobacteraceae bacterium | reverse complement strand
TGTCGTCCTTGCTCCAGAAGCCCGCGAACGGCGGAACGCCTGCGATAGCAAGCCAGCCGATGATGAACGTCACAGCTGTCACCGGCATCACCTTGCGCAGTGCGCCCATGCGCCGCATGTCTTGCTCGTGGTGCATGCCATGGATGACTGCGCCTGAGCCGAGGAACAGCAGCGCCTTGAAGAACGCGTGCGTGACCATGTGGAAGATCGCCGCGGTGTACGCACCTGACCCGACGGCAAGGAACATGTAGCCGAGTTGGCTGATCGTCGAGTACGCCAACACTTTCTTGATGTCGTTCTGGGCAACGGCAATGGTGGCCGCGAACAACGCGGTGACAGCGCCGACGATGGCGATCAGTGTCGGTGCGTACGAGGAGGCGGCGTTGAGAATCGGGCTCATGCGACACATCAAGAACACGCCGGCGGTGACCATCGTTGCCGCGTGAATGAGCGCTGAAACCGGCGTGGGGCCTTCCATCGCGTCGGGCAGCCACAGGTACAGCGGGAGTTGGGCGCTCTTGCCACAGGCACCGATGAAGCAGAACAGCGCGATCGCGGTCGCCGTCGTCTGAGCCATCGTTGACGCCGCACCGTTGACTCCGCTGTAGCTCAACGTGCCCGTCGCCTGAAACGCGAAGAACATCGCCAACATGAATCCCCAGTCGCCGACTCGGTTGGTGACGAACGCCTTCTTCCCAGCAGTCGCCGCGCTTTCGCGCTCGTGCCAGAACGCGATCAGCAGGTAGCTACAGGTACCGACGCCCTCCCATCCGAGGAACGTGACGAGCATGTTCTCGCCGAGCACGAGCACCAACATGCTGACGGCGAACAGGTTGAGGTACAAAAAGAACTTCGAGAACTTCGGATCACCGTGCATGTAGCCGATCGCGTACAGGTGGATCAGCGTGCCGATGCCAGTCACGAAGAGGCACATCGTGATGCTGAGCGGATCGGCGAGGAAGGCAAGGTCGACCTTCAACGAGCCAACCGGCACCCACGAGAACACTTTGGCGACGTGTTGACGTTCTTCGGCGGACTTTCCGAGCAGATCGAAGAACGCACCGACTGTCACGACAAACGCGGCACCACACATCAGCGTCGCCAGGTAGCCAGCTTTTGGGTCCCCGAGCTTGCGACCGAACAGCAGGATCAGCACGAATCCGGCGAGCGGAAGCGCGGGGATCAGCCACACGACGTCGAGCATGGCTCAGCCCTTCAATTCCGCGAGATCGTCGGCTGTGGCGTTGGGCTTGCGACGCAAGATGGCGACGATGATGCCGAGGCCGACCACGACCTCGGCGGCGGCGACAACCAGCACGAAGAACACCGTCGTCTGGCCCCCGATGTCGTCGAGCTTCTTGCTGAGCGCGACGAACGTCAGGTTGACAGCGTTGAGCATCAGTTCGACGCACATCAACATGATCAGCGGATTGCGTCGTACCAGCACGCCGACCGTGCCGACGCCGAACAGAACAGCGGCAAGCACGAGGTACCACGTCGTTGTGGGAGCGGCAGTGGCGATCATGTCGGTGTTTCCGCCGATGCTTTTGGCGCCCGCCGGGCCAGCAACACGGTGCCGACGACTGCAATCACGAGCAACACCGAGGTGAGCTCGAACGCCAGAACGTGATCGGTGAACAGATCTCGCGCCAGCCTGCGGATGTTGCTGTCGTGTTGAGCGCTGTCGACCAACACGACGTTTTGGTTTTGCGTCGGCTTGACGAAGCCGATGTTGTCGCGCGACGAGACCGCCGCAAACACGATCAGGCCGATGACTCCACCGCCGACGAGCGCCGCCGTCTTGCGCTGCAACCGAAACGGCTCGATCTGCAGATCCTCTGCCTTGTCGACGCCGAGCAGCATGATGACGAACAGGAACAGCACCACGATTGCGCCGGCGTAGACGATCACTTGCACCGCTGCGAGGAAGTGTGCTTCTTGGGCCACGTACATCACCGCGACGCCGAACAACGTCAGGATCAGGCTGAGCGCAGCATGAACCGGGTGCGAACGGGTGATGACCCCGACCGCGCCGCCAAGGATCATCAGACCCGCGACGATGAAGACGAACAACTGCATCAGGGAGCGCTCTCCTCGGGGTCGCGAACTCCGTAGCCCAGTTCGCTGCTCCAACCCACTTGGCCGACGAAGTCGGCGTCGCCGCCGGGCGATGTAGCCCGCATCCAACCGCTGGTGTGCTCGTCTTCGCCGGGGCGCCAGTCCTCCCAGGGAAGGTGCTTCGGCTTGCCATCGTCGTCGACGATCAATTCGTCCTTCGTGTACACAGCGTCGCGCCGATTGATGAAACTGAACTCGAAGAGCTTCGTCTCGGTGATCGCCTCGGTGGGGCAGGCCTCGACACACAAATCGCAGTGAATGCAACGCAGGTAGTTGATCTCGTAGACGTAACCGAAGCGCTCGCCCGGCGATGTCGGGTTCTGCGGGTCGTTGTCGGCACCGCGCACGTGAATGCACTTCGCCGGGCACACACCGGCACACAACTCGCAGCCAATGCACTTCTCCATGCCGTCTTCGTACCGGTTGAGCACATGCCGACCATGCATGCGTTCTGGCTTCGCGATCTTCTCATCACGGCCGGCAGTGTCGTCGCCCTTCTTGGCAACTCGGCCACCGGAATACGACGTGGTGACTCGCTTGCCGCCGAACAACCGGTGCTGCCGCGCGGTGACCAGGAATCCTTCGAGATACCCCATCAGAACATCGCCCCCTCTCGTTCTCGGTTGCGGGCACTGACCCTGGTGGCCAACATCAATAAACTGCCGGCTGCAGCCAATACGAGCAGAGAGATGACACCAACCGTCGTCTTGTGCAGTCGGGTCCAGCCGCGGTCGCTACCGATCCGCAGCAACGACAACAACATGAACCAGCCGAGCGCCACGGGAATCATCACCCTCCACCCGAGATTCATCAGCTGGTCGTAACGCAGGCGAGGCAACGTTGCCCGGAACCACACGTAGATGTACAAGAACACCATCAGCTTCAAGAAGAACCAGACCGTGCCCGAGAACGGTCCGAGGAAGTGCAAGATGTTGGCGTTGCCGGCGATCTTCAGCGGTTGCGGTCCTCC
>JAENVT010000089.1 GCA_016650435.1 Ilumatobacteraceae bacterium | reverse complement strand
GTGCCCGACGGGTTCGACACGATCCTCGATGTCGTTGGTGGTGACGAGATCGATCGCAACCTGCAAGCGGTGGCGATGAAGGGTCACATCATCCAGGTCGGGTTGATGGGAGGCAGCACTGTTCCCGTCAACGTGTATGCCTTGATGGGTCGCCGGGTGTCGTGGATCGGCACCATGCTGCGTGCTCGTCCTATTGAGGAAAAGATCGCGGTGACCCGCCGATTCGGCGCCGAGATGTTGCCGCTGTTCGATAGCGGCGTGCTGAAGCCCGTGATCGACAGTCGCTTCCCTTTCGATCAGATTGCCGACGCCCATCGGCACATGGCCGCCAACGCCAATGCCGGCAAGATCATGATCGACGTCGGGACGTAAACGGCTGTTCTACGCGGCCTCTACGCGACCTTCACCGTGCGGGTGTGGTAGCCGGTCGCACCGTCGGGATCGGGCGGGGCGACATTTTCGGTCTGTGTGTTGCCGTCTTTGTCTGTCGCCCGAACTTGGACGACGTACTTGCCGGGCTTGGGATTCCAATCCAGCACCCACTGGCGCCATGCATCGTTGGTGACGTCGCTGCCAAGGCGAGCCTCTTGCCACTGGCCATTGTCGATTCGTACCTCGACCTTTGCGACGCCGCGGTGTTGGGCCCAGGCGATCCCCGCAATCTTGGTCGCGCCGGCGGCAACCTTTTCGCCGTCGCGCGGCACGTCGATACGTGATTGGGTCTTGATCGGCGCGTCGCGCGCCCAGCCACGCGGCACCCAGAATCCCTCTGCGTCGTCCCATCGGTTGAGCTCGATCTTGCTCAGCCACTTGGTCGCGCTCACATAGCCGTACAGCCCAGGCACAACGAGTCGGGCGGGGAAGCCGTGCTCGAGCGGTAGCGGCTCGCCGTTCATCCCCAACGCGATCATCGCGTCACGACCGTCGAGTGCGATCTCGACGGGAAATCCGCAGGTCCAGCCGTCGAGGCTGGTGCTGAAGACCTGCTGAGCGTTCGTCTGTACCCCTGCTTCGTTGAGCAGGTCGGCGAGCATCACTCCTTGGAACGAAGCGTTGGAGATGTACTCGCCGCCGACTTCGTTCGAGACGCAACAGAGCGTGACGATGCGCTCGACCTGCGGGCGGGCCAGCAGGTCGTCGTAGCTCAGCGACAGCGGCTTGTCGACCATGCCGCTGATGTCGACCTTCCATTGCGGCAGGTACATCCGCGGGAACGTCAGTGCAGTGTCGATGCGATAGAAGTCGCCATTCGGCGTTATGAACGGTGTGACCGGGCTCACCGTTGCACCATCCGGTATGGCGATGGTGCTCGGGCTGATGCCGCCGTTCGGTGCGACGACTGGAGGCAGCGAATCCGGTATCGCTTGGCGAATCGCTTGGATGCGCCGCGTTTCCAGAACCTGGGCAATGCCACCGGCAACGATCGCCGCTGCCGCTGCCGAACCTGTCGAGACGAGGAACCGTCGACGATCCCAGCCGAGTGGCGCCCGCGACGGCCCCGGCGTCTCGATGCCGGAACTCGATGGGTGGACTAGCCAGATGAGCAGTGGAATGCCGACCGCTGCACCGAGCACAGATGGCAGTGCCGCACTGATGGACTCGCCAGGGCGGTGCCACGCGGCGAGTGCGCCGACCACTCCGAATGCTGCAATTCCGATCGCGCCGACGATCTTGCGGCGGACCGCGAAGTAGCCGACAACCAGTGCAGCGATTCCGAGGATGACAATGATCCCGGTGCGCAACGCCAACTTGTCGCTCGTGCCGAACCATCGGATAGCGAGGCGCTTCAGCCATGGTGGCACTCGATCGATGAACTCGCTCCCGACGGCGTCGATGGGCGAGACGACGTCAATGACGCCGGCGACGAGCATTCCGATCGTGACGGCCACAGCTCCCGCGACAAGGCCAGCCAGTGTGGCGAACAGCCGCGGCGTGGTCGTCGCCTGAGATCTGAGGCTCGAAGATTCTGTTGACGAGGCGGCTGACGACTCGGTCATGTTGCTTCTTTTCCAAGGATCGAGAAACTTATATGCGCACCCTACGGACGCCGGGGTGGTGTGTGGGTGGCAGGTGATGCCGGTTTCTGCAGATCCTTCGACCCTCGAGTTTCGATCAAGATGTCGGGATGGACTTGGCGAGCGTCGATGTTCACGATCTGCGAGCAGGCGAACAGGAGGCGGTTCGTTCGCTGATCTTGGCTGGCCTGGGGGAGCACTGGGGATCGGTCGATCCGACCTTGAATTCGGATCTCGACGACCTCGCCGCGACGGCCGCAGCCGGGAGAGTCCTGGTTGCGAGTGCCGGTGCCGGCGTGGTCGGCACCGGCACGGTGACTCGGCGCGATGACACGACGGCGGAGATCGTGCGAATGTCAGTTGCACCTGCATTCCGCCGAACCGGCTTGGGCCGCCGACTGGTTGCGGATCTGGTGGCGACGGCGCGCAGTTGGGGCATGTCGCGCGTCGTTCTGGAGACCTCCGCTCAGTGGACGGACGTGGTCGAGTTCTACATGCGATGCGGCTTCACCCAGACACACTTCGAGTCGGGAACGTTCGGTCGCGACGCATGGTTCGAGATGAAGTTGGACAGACAAGGTACGAAATATCCGGCTGAACCGGAGATTGCGTGACTGGCTCAGTACCGGCGATCAGAGAGGCATCGTCGTACCACGATTGGCAAATCGTCGCGCTGGACAGAGAACGCACGCTAAATCTTTGGACCTCGCGGCGACTGACGCCCGCGGGCCCTTTCGCCGCATGCCACCGAGCGCCGGTCTCGGCGTCGCTGTACGTGGAGTAGGTTACGGATCCAGAATCACACATTCACAAGGAGATGGCAGCCGTGCTTTTCGCAACTCGGTACAAGTTCAAAGGCGAACAGTCGCCGGATTCAGTGAAAGCGTTACTGGCGGTCTTCGCCGAGCGGGGACCGGGTGCGGGCGAGATCGCGCACTACGTCGCAGCTGATGGTCGCGGTGGCTTGATCATCAGCGAGAACGATTCAATGCAGCAGAGCTATGAAGACGCGTTGCACTATCAACAGTGGATGGACTTTGAAACAATCCCAGTCCTCACGATCGCAGATGCGCTGCCTACGATCATGAAGGTCTTCGGCTAGTCCGACACCGCGAGATCGGAAGCGGCGACGCGAGTTCCGGGGCTTCCCGGGTTTTGCGCGAGCGCACAAAGGCGCGGAACATTTATCTGCTCGCACAGACAATTGATTCAAGGCAACCGACCGGCGATCGGCGCCGTATTCGACTAGCGCCGCTCGCGGCTCCGCGATCCTCGCGGCATCGAAGACGTCGGCACGTCAAACCTGTCCAGCGCGAACATCGAGCTCACAGCCGCACGGCAACGCGACACGGTTCGGCAAATCGATCGCTTCGTGGTGTTGGGATTGTTCACGCCCCTCTAGACCCATCGTCGATGGGTCAGATACGTCGACTCCCAGATTGCTACGTCGCGTCAGCGGTCGGAAATGGGCACGTAGTCGCGCACACCAACGCCGGTGTACCACTGGCGCGGCCGGCTGATCTTTTGATCCTTGTCGACCAGCAACTCCTGCCAGTGGGCGAGCCAGCCTGACGCGCGCGGGATGGCAAACAGCACCGTGAACATCGCCACGGGGAATCCGAGCGCTTGGTAGATCAGACCACTGTAGAAGTCGACGTTGGGGTACAGCTTGCGGCTGATGAAGTAGTCGTCGCTCAGCGCGACCTCTTCGAGCTTCAAGGCGATGTCGAGCAGCGGGTTCTTGCCCGTCACCTCGAAAACGTCGTACGCGGTCTGCTTGATGATCGTCGCGCGCGGGTCATAGTTCTTGTAAACGCGGTGACCGAACCCCATCAGCCGATGGCCCTTGCCCGACTTGACGTCGTCGAGGAACGCAGGCACCTCGTCCATCGAACCGATCTCGGTGAGCATCCGCACAACCTGCTCGTTGGCGCCGCCATGCAATGGTCCGTACAGGGCAGATGCGGCGGAGGCCGTCGCTGAATACGGGTCTGCGTGGCTCGACCCGACAACGCGCATTGCCGTCGTGCCGCAGTTCTGCTCGTGGTCGGCGTGCAGGATGAACAGCACGTCCATTGCCCGTTCGAGCCGCGGATCGACTTCGTAATCACTGATCTTCCACATCATGTTCAAGAAGTTGGCGGGGAAGCTGAGCTTGTTGTCGGGATAGACGAACGGCAGTCCGACGGAGAAGCGGTAACACATCGACGCGAGGGTCGGCATCTTGGCGATCAGTCGAAGGATCTGCTTGTCGCGGCTCTCTTTGTCGTGGATGTCTTTGGCATCGTTGTAGAACGTGCCGAGCGCGGCGATGGAGCTGACCAGCATGCCCATCGGGTGAGCGTCGTAGTGGAACCCGTCGACGAACCGCTTGCGCATGTTTTCGTGGATGAACGTGTGACTGGTGACGTCGGTCTTCCATTGCGAGAGCTGCTCGGCGTTGGGCAGCTCCCCGTTGAGCAGCAGGTAGGCAACCTCGAGATAGGTGCTGTGCTCGGCGAGCTGTTCGATGGGATATCCCCGGTACCGGAGGATCCCCGCCTCGCCGTCGAGATACGTAATGGCGCTTTGGCAGGCCGCAGTTTGCATGAAGGCCGGGTCGTAGATGAACAGCGAGGGATCCAGTTCGCGCACCGCACTTGCCGGAAAGATGTTGTCGGTGATCGGCACCGTGACCTGCTTGCCGGTGCGATCGTCGATGATGGTGATGGTGTCGGGCATGTTGTTCCCCTATGTGACACGGCCTAAATGATATGGATTGGTGAAATTGGGGCTTGCTCCCCAATGCTGAGACTAGCGGTGGCCAGGAGAATCGTTCCCACCGGTGACGCACGTTCTCGCCGGGGATCGCCGCTCTACAGTTCAGCGGATGGACGATGTGCGAGACGACGATGTGAGAGATCTGGACGACGCCCAGCTGTTGAACTCGCTCGACTGGAATCGCAGTGTCGTTGTGCGCAAGCTCGAGGGCTTGACGCTCGAGCAGGCAACCCAGCTCGTGACGCCGTCAGGCCTGACGTTGCTCGGTGTTGTGAGGCATCTGGCATGGTGCGAACGAGGCTGGTTCGGACACTTCCTGCTCGGCGAGTCAGACGAGGGGGTCGACGACGACGCTACGTCCTTCAGCGTCAAGTCGGCGTCGTCGGTCGAGGAGGTCATCTCTGGCTATCTCGCCGCAATCGAGCGGTCGCGCGAGATCGTTCGAGAGCAGCCGTCGCTGGAGGTTCGCAGTGTTCTGCCACACGATTACTTCGGATTCGTCACGCTGCGCTGGATCCTGTTGCACATGGCCACCGAGACCACCAGACACGCAGGACACCTCGATATCCTCCGCGAACTCACCGATGGACAAACCGGGTACTAAGTCCCGGTCCGCACACCTCGCGGTCATACGGACGTAGGCTCGTTGCATCACGAAAACGATTACAGTCGGAGTGCTATCGCCGGTTACCGGCGGGTTCTACTACGGCAAGATCGTGGCGGGGATCGCACGTGAGCTGGCCACAGTTGGCGGCCACGTCGTCCTGGTCCAAACCCTCGATGCCGGACTCGGCAGTGATGAGGTCGTGTCAGCTCCCGACTTCAGCCAGCCCACCGCCTGGGATCACCTGGACGGCGTCATCTCGATTGCGTCCGCAACCCAACGCAACTATCTCTATCGTCTGCAAGCTGCCGGGAAGGCCATCGCCCTCGCCAGCGATGAGATCGAAGGATTCGCCGTGCCGTCGGCGACCCCCGACAACGCGGTTGGCATAACGCAGGCTGTCGACCACCTGATCGGTCACGGTCATACACGGATCGGGTTTGCAGCCAACCTCATTCAGCCCGACATGCGCGAGCGACATGAGGCCTATCGGGTGGCGATGCTCGCTCAAGGCATCGAGCCGCACGCGAAGTGGTTCTTCGATGCGTTCGACAACGGGGAACTCGGTGGCCGCGATGTCGCCCACCAACTGGTCGCCGCGGCGATGCCCATCACTGCGATGATCCTGGCAACGGATCGCAATGCAATCGGCTGCATGGCCCAGCTGACCGACCTCGGTATCAGGGTGCCCGAGGACCTCGCGATCGTGGGCTTCGACGGACTCGAGGCCGGTGCGCGCACCGTGCCGACGTTGTCGACTGTCTCGCAGCCGTTCGACGAGATCGGCGCATCGGCTGCACGTCTTGTCCTCGCTCAGTTGCGCGGGGACAACACCGAGCGAGGGGCCGTCCGGTCGCCCTCGCACTTCTTGCCGCGGGGCTCGTGCGGCTGCAGTGATGACGAGTGGATAAACGCCGCGGACGGTGGCATCACGTTCTGGCGCGATGAGGCGAAGATGCGATTTGCCCGAAGCGTCGTACGCGAGGACTCGATGCGCGAGCAGTACGAGATCAGCATGCAACTACTCGACCATGGGCACGCCGATCCGAGACATCTGCAATGGTTGGCGGCGACGGCCGTCCGTGGCGCGTACCTCGCGTTGTGGGACGGCGAGCCCTCCGAGGGACGGCTTCGAATAGTGGGGATGCACGACCCCGCCGCCGTGCTGTCGCGTGTCATCGGGACGACGTGCACGGTTGAACAGTTCCCACCGGCAAGCCTCATCGCCTTGGCCAACGCTGCAAACAACGAGGTCACGATCGTCGTACCTGTGAAGGCACGCGGGCTCGACTTCGGACTGCTCGCTGTTGCCGGCGAAGTCGACGCGTTGTCGAACAACGGACGCGAGACGCACAACCAGTGGGCTGCGCTCTTGACGGCCGCTCTCGAACAACAGAGCCTGATTGAAACGGTACGGACGAGCGAAGAGCGCTACAGCCTGTGGGAAGCCGCCACCAACGATGGGCTCTGGGATTGGGATCTGACCACTGACACCATTCACTACTCGAGGCGGTGCATGGAACTGCTCGGTCACCTGTACACGGTCGCCGGGACCCGCCCTTCAGTTTGGTTCGACGCGGTGCACCCCGAAGATCTGGACCGAGTTCGCGAAGAACTACGTGTCGCTGTGACCGGCCATCTCGCGCCGGTCGCATTCGACCACCGCGTCCTTGGGGCTGACGGCAGTTACAGGAGCGTGTCGTGCCGGGCCTTGCCCATTGGTCCGCCGGACGGGCCCGCGGCGCGAATTGTCGGTTCGATCCACGACAGCGAGCCTCGCAAACAGCTCGAGGAGCTGTTGCGGCAGGGCGCGCTCTACGACGAGGTCACGGGGTTGCCGAACCGCAAGTTGTTCCTCGAACGCCTCGACTTCGCCATCACCGATGCTCGCGCGCCAACAAGGCTTCGATATGCCGTCGTCTTTCTCGACCTCGACGGTTTCAAGCTCGTCAACGACTCGCTCGGCCACCTCGCCGGTGACCGCCTGCTGACGCAAATTGGGCAACGCCTACGAAACGGGCTGCGACCCGCCGATGTCGCCGCTCGTTTCGGCGGTGACGAGTTTGCCGTCCTGCTGCACAATCTCGAGTCCAGCTCGATCCAGCCGATCGTCGCGCGGATGCAGGCAAGCCTTGCAACACCGATCGACATCGATGGCCACAAAGTTGCTGTGACCGCGAGCGTTGGCATTACGACCAGCGACGGCGGGTACACCAATGCCGAGGACGTGTTGCGCGACGCAGACATCGCGATGTATCACGCCAAGGGCCACAACCGCGGTTCGTTCGCGATGTTCGACGTCGCGATGCGATCCGACGCAGTGGCTCGTTTGAGTTTGCAGTCCGAGATTCGCCAGGCGATCGATCAGCAGCAGTTCGAGGTTCACTACCAACCCATCGTTCGTCTCGGGGCCAAAGCCACCGATCGATTCGAGGCGCTCGTGCGTTGGCGGCATCCGGATCATGGTCTGGTTGCGGCATTGGACTTCTTGCCAGATGTGGAAGAGATCGGTCTCATCGTGACGATGGGGCGCTGGGTCATCAACGACGTGTGCCGCCAAATCAGGCAGTGGCAGCGCTCGTACGAAGGCGCGATCAGTGTCAACATCAATATTTCGCATCGGGAGTTCTCCGATCCGACCTTGTTGCCGCACATCTCCGACTGTCTTCGTCGTCACCGCCTCGTCGCTGCCAACATCACGCTGGAGATCACCGAAGAGGTAATACGGCGCAAGCCCGAAGCCGCTTTCGCCGTGATCGAGCAACTTCATGCAGCCGGCATCGGCGTGCATATCGGCGGCGTCGGCACAGGCACGTCGTCAGTGCAGGCACTGCGCCTCTTCCCGATCCAGGCACTGAAGATCGACCGAGCCTTCATCCACGATCTGGGCACTGATCAGCGAACGGCGAAGCTCGTGCAGATCATCCTCGACCTCGGCCTGGCGCTGGGCTTCGACGTCGTCGCGGAGGGCGTGGAGACCGCGAGACAACTGCAGTTGTTACAAGAAATGGGCTGTCGCACGGTGCAAGGGTTCCTATTCGCCGAGGCGGTCGACGCTGATACGGCCGGCCGACTGTTGGGCCGTTCACTCGCGGCCCGCAACGTCGACGAGCAACCGGATCTGCGCAGTGCTGCGACTAGCGTCGCCGCAGATGTTGACGGCGTTTCTCACTCACAATCCTGAGGACCTTGTTGCGTACTACGGACGCGCGCTGCCCGAGCTGAAGTCGATCGCCGAGGTCGTGTGCAACCCGGTCGATCGTGATCTCAGCACCGCCGAGTTGATCGCCGCCGCGAGAGGCTGCGACGTCATCATCGCTCACCGGTCGACACCTGGCGACGCGGCGGTGTTCAACGAACTGCCGGGCGTCATCGCGTTCTTGAGGTGTGCCGTCGATATCAGCACGATCGACGTTCCCGCCGCCAGTTCTGCTGGCGTCGTGGTCGGACACGCTGAAAAGAGCTTCGTTGCGTCTACCGCCGAACTCGCGCTGGCATTGATGCTCGATCTCGCCCGCAATCTCACTGAGTCGACGATCGACTACCGGCAGGTTGTGCAACCGCCTCAGCGGCCGGGTCGGCAACTGCGTGGGCGGACCGCCGGCATCATCGGCTACGGAGCGATCGGGTCGTACCTGGCGGACCTGTTGCGCGGGATCGGTATGCGCGTCGTCGTGTGTGATCCGGTTGCCGACGCGACGCTCGGTGGGTTCGAACAACTGAACCTGGTGGACCTGCTCGGTTGCTCCGACTTCGTGCTGCCACTCGCTCCTGCGCTACCGGACACCGAGGATCTGATCGACGCCGACGCGCTGGCGATCATGCGACGCGGAACCATGCTTGTCAACGTTTCGCGCGGTGAGTTGATCGACGAGGTCGCGGTAGGTGAAGCGCTCGATTCGGGTCATCTCGGCGGTTTCGCCATGGACGTCGGTCGCGCTGCGGACCAACGCCCTTCGCCGGAGCTGGCCAGCCGTGTTGGCGTGATCGCCACCCCACATCTCGGTGGGCTCACGCCGGAGAACGCCGATGCCCAAGCCATGAGCTCCGTCGAACAGGTGCGGGCCATTGTCGCAGGAGTCATGCCACCACGATCAGTCAACGCTGACCATGCCCGTCGCCTTCGTTGCTGGTGGAAGGATCAGGAATGACCCAACGTGGCTTCCCGTCTGGGGTGTGCGACACGCACATGCACATCTACGACATCCGCTACCCGGTCGCTCCGACATCTCTGCTGCGGCCGCCCGACGCAACGGTGGATCAGTATCGACAGGTGCAGAGCGGACTCGGCTTGCACCGTGTTGTTGTCGTTCAGCCCAGCACATACGGATACGACAACTCGTGCACGCTCGACGCCGTGGCTCAGTTCGGAGACGAAGCCCGGGCGATCGTGGTGATCGATGATCAGGCGGGCGACATCGAAGTCGAGCAACTGACGCGACGCAGGGCGCGCGGTGCACGGTTTCACATGTTGCCTGGTGGTGCGGTGCCGTGGGAGATGATGCACACCGTCGCCGAACGAGTTGCTCCGCACGGCTGGCACATCCAGTTGCAGATGAATGGTCGCGACCTGATCGACCGGTTCGACGCGCTGGTCGCGCTGCCGACGTCTCTGGTCATCGATCATGTCGGTCGGTTCATGCCCCCGGTGGGTGACGATGACGAGCGATTCCAGGTGCTGCTGCGGTTGCTCGACACCGGACGCTGTTGGGTGAAGCTTTCGGCGCCGTACGAATCAGCGCCTGACAGCACACACGAATATGCGGCGGTGGCTCGGCTCGTGCACGCTCTCGTCGATCATGCCCCCGAGCGGATGCTGTGGGCGACGAACTGGCCACATCCCGGTCAGACCGATCCACCGTCGTTGGACGAACTCAGCGGGTTGGCGTTCGCTTGGATGCCCGACGCTGCCGTTCGACACCGCATCCTCGTCGACAACCCCGCTGAGCTGTACCAGTTCGACGCCATCACTCCGTCGGCCAGCACTCATTCATAGGAGTCCAATGACCAGTAACTACGCGTCGTATTCCTCGCTCGTCGGCCGGACCGTGTTCATCACTGGCGGAGCCGACGGCATCGGCAGTGCGATCGTCGAACAATTCGCCCGCCAACAGAGCAGAGTCGCGTTCGTCGACACCAACGTCGAGTATGCCTACGCCACGATTCAACGCTGTGTCGACGCCGGGGCTGTTCACGCGCCGATCTTCTTCGAGGTCGACCTGCTCGACATCGCCGCGCTCCAGGAAGCCTGCGCGGCTGCGATCGCGGCGCTCGGCAGCGTCACCGTCCTCGTCAACAACGCGGCCAACGACGATCGGCACGATTGGCGCGACATGACACCGGAGTACTTCGACAATCGGATCAATACCAACCTGCGCCACTACTTCTTCGCCATCCAGGCGTTGGCACCACAGATGATCGAAGCCGGCACCGGCTCGATCGTCAACATCGGCTCCAGCAGCTACATGAGGAAGGAGGCCTTCTTTCCCGGCTACGCGATCGCCAAGTCCGCCGTCGAAGGCATCACCCGAACGATGGCGCGCACGCTCGGTCCACACGGTGTGCGAGTCAACACGGTGCTTCCGGGCTGGGTGCCGACCGAACGACAGCTCGCCAAGTGGTGGACGCCTGAGGGCGAGCAGAAGACGATGAACGACCAGGAGATCAAGCGTCGGATCACGCCCGACGAGTTCGCTCAAATGGTGCTCTTCCTCGCAGCAGACGATGGGGCAGCGTGTACCGCCCAGCAGTTCCTGGTCGACGGCGGACGTTTGTAGCCGAACGTCTACAGCGGGGTGTTGTCGTGAGGCCGCGATACCAGGGCTTCGCGCTTGTCGATCAACGTCTCCAACGCCTCGGCGATCACCTGCCGAGTCTCGGCGGGTTCGATCACCCCGTCGATGTATCCGCGTTGGGCGGCGATGTACGGATTGAGCAGTCGCGCGGCGTAGTCAATCTCGAACGCCGCGCGTTCTTCCGGGCTCGCCCGCCGTTGCAGGATTGCCGCGGCCTGGCCGGCACCCATCACCGCCAACTCGGCCCATGGCCACGCCAGGCACAGATCGTTGCCCATCGTCTTCGAGTCCATCACTATGTACGCCCCGCCGTAGCTCTTGCGCAGGATCACGCAGATTCGCGGAACGGTGGCGCGTCCGTAGGCGAAGACCAATTGGGCGCCATGGCGGATCATTCCCCGCCACTCCAGATCCTTGCCCGGATAGAAACCTGGCGTGTCGACGAGAGTCAGGATCGGCAGGTTGAACGCATCGCAGAACGCGACGAACCGCGCCGCCTTCTGAGAGGCCGGGATGTCGAGCGTGCCGGCGAGGGCCAACGGCTGATTGGCAACGATGCCGATCGGAAGCCCGCCCACCGACGCGAATGCGGTGACCACGTTTGGGGCCCAACGGCCGCGCAGCTCCAACAGTTCACTGTCGTCGCAGATCGCCCGGATCACGTCGCGAACGTCGTAGCTCCCCGTCGACGTCTGCGGCATCAATGTCCCAGCTTCTGGCGTTGGACGGTCGGGCGGATCCTCGGTCGACAACCGGCGCGGCTCCTCGTCGTTGTGTTGCGGTAGGTAGGCGAGCAGTTGGGCGACCATGTCGATCGCCGCGTC
>JAENVT010000088.1 GCA_016650435.1 Ilumatobacteraceae bacterium | reverse complement strand
TCGTGCGCTGGTCGGCCGGGTTTGCCGGCCAAGGCGTCGATGGCGCCTCGATCGCGTTGCTTGCGCCACTCGGACAGCAGCGAGGTATACAGGACCTCGCGTCTCAGGAGTTGGCCTTTGCCATCGCGGTCCAAGCCGTCGTACTCGGCGAGGATCTCGAGTTTGTACGACGCTCCGTAGCGCCGGCGCGTCGCTCGCTCGATTCGGGGCACTGCGTCAGGCAGCGAATTGACGGTCATCGCCATCGGAAGTCTCCGTTCTCTCGTCTAGGCCCATTGGGTCGGCCGGGTCGCGACGGCGGCGACAGGTTTTTCCCCAACCCCCGTCCAGAGTGGGGAACAAATCGTCGACCGAGGTCCGTACCGGCCGACACAGATGATGTGACGAACGGGCTTTCATCTCCCACGGTGCTTGCCGCGCCGAGGATTCCCGAGCACATCGACGAGTTGCTCGAGCAATGTCTTCAAATGGGTGGCTCCGACTTGCATCTCGCTGCAGGAGCCCCGCCGACCGCACGAGTCAACGGCGACTTGGTGCCGATGGACGGCTGGGCAGTGATGCGCGGCGATGCGATCGAGCGCCTTGTGTTCTCCATCCTCAGCGAGCGCAAGATCGCCGACTTCACTAATGAACTCGAGCTGGATACGAGTTACTCGATCCCCGGCAAGAGCCGATTCAGAATGAACGTGTTCCGCCAGCGCGGTTCGATCGGGGCTGTATTGCGAACGATCCCGTTCCACATCCCCGACTTCGCCAGCTTGAACATGCCGGCGATCATCCAGACGTTCGCCCAACTGCCTCGTGGCTTGGTGTTGGTGACGGGTCCAACCGGCTCGGGCAAGTCGACCACCCTCGCCGCCCTGCTCGACATCATCAACCGCACCAAGCCGGTTCACATCCTGTCGTGTGAAGATCCGATCGAGTTTCTCTATGGGCACAAGAAGGCAATCGTCAACCAACGTGAGATCGGTGAGGACACCAAGAGCTTTGCGTCGGCGCTGAAGCGGGCGCTGCGCGAAGACCCCGACGTGATCATGGTCGGCGAGATGCGCGATCTGGAAACCATCAGCATGGCGCTGACAGCTGCAGAGACCGGACACCTCGTCTTCGCGACGTTGCACACGCAATCTGCGCCGCAGACCGTCGATCGCATCGTCGACGTCTTCCCACCCGATCAACAGGGCCAGATCAGAGTGATGCTGGCGACAAGCCTGCAGGCAGTGGTGACCCAGCAGCTGTTACCAGCTTGCGACGGCAGCGGGCGTGCAGCGGCGGTGGAGATATTGATCGCCACACCGGCGGTCCGCAACCTGATCCGCGAACGCAAGGGCTTCCAGCTTGCCAGCCAAATGCAATCGGGTGCCAGATTCGGGATGGTGACGATGGACCAGAACCTCGCCGAACTGGTTCGAGCGCACCGCATCACCATCGAGGTTGCGTTGGAATATGCGTCGAATCCCGACGACCTGCGCAGCCTGCTAGGGATCAGGGCGGCGCAGTGAGCGAATCCGGGGTGCGGTCGGTTCCGAGTTGGCGACGGTAGGTCGCGACCGTCCACCTGCTGACGTTCAGAGCCTTCGCTGCGGCGACGTGCGACATGTCGTTGAGACCGACCAGCTGTCGAAGCAACAGTCGGCGCCGCGCTGAGACGAATGGCAACAGCTGGGCGTTGACCAACACATCGAGCGCATCTTCGGGACTGCAGTCGAGGTGTTGGGCTACGCCGAAGACTCCCAGGGACTCGAAGGCGGCCTTGATGCGCGGAACATTTTGGGCAGAGAATGCACCAAGATGGGCGTCGTGCTCAATGCGCGTCCTACGACAGGGCGAGCACACCGTGCCGGTGTTGTCTCGGGCCAGTCGACCCCCGCATGAGGAGCACAAGACGGCGGCAGCGGCCGCCACCATCAGGCCGCATCGCCAAGCATCGTCAGTAGCAAGCACGTGTACGGCGCGAGGCGATGCGCCAACCGGGCCGGAAGGTCGCGATTGGCAGACTCGTTCAACTCGGACCAGTCCGACAGATCCGTGGCCAGTTGCTGGTTCTGCTCGGCAACGATGGTCATCCACGCTGACAGGCAGCGCACACGGATGCCGCCGAGCTCGCGGTCTTCGACTTGATCTTCGGTGGTGATCGAATCGTCGGTAGGTCCGTAGGCGGCGTCCGGCACTTCGGCGACACTGGATGGGTGACGCGAGGTCAGCAAGCTCTGTGCCCAGTCGACACGAGCTGAATTTGGTGTGAGCCTGTTGGCGACTGCGAGCCGCTCGACGCCCGTGAGCGTGCGTTGCTCGACCTGCTCGCGGCGCGCCGTTTCCCCCTGGAACCAGCGTCGTCGAACTCGTTCTTGCCGGCTCAGCCAATCGTCGCTGCGGGCTGCCTCGACGCGCGCCCGGCCGACCTTCGTGTCGAGAAAGGTCGGCCATGTCTCAAAGCGCGACCAATCGATGCGAAGGCATGCGTCCCATGTCAGTCGCAGCACTTGCGACAGAACTTCATTGCGATCGGCGTGCGCGGGCAGACCGGCGGACTGAGACTTGGCAAACGACACCGCCCATGGGTGCACCACGTTGTACAGCTCGGCCGACAGGTCACCGCTCGGCTCGCCAGCGGCATGCCGGCGGGCGAGGGGTTCGAGCACGGAGGCCGTGAATCTGAGGTCGCGCGGTGAAGTGACAGCGGAACCCGAACCAATTGAGCAAAGCATCTGCACCCATTTCACCGACAGCACATCACCGGTCCATGAACCGCCGGGGATGTCACGAACAGTTGTCCTGTACCCAGCACTCGACGATCGAAGACCTCTTGGAGACAGATTTCTTTGCTAATCAATGGGCGAAAGCGTCCAATTTTGCGCTAGTGGTCGGGCCTCACGTGGCTTCTGGCGTCAACACGACCTTCATCGCGGTGTCAGCGCCTAGCGCCGTCTGCATCGCTGTTTCGACCTGTTCCAGTGGAAACGTGTGGGTGACGGCGCGATGAAAGGGCACACGTTGGTGGTACTTGGCAAGCATCGCCAGGGTCGAGTCGTAGGCGCGGGCGTCCTCGCCCGCAACTCCGACGATGGTCAGGTTTCGGCCGAGGATCGAGGCCGGGTTGATTGGTACGGTGCCGAGATCCACGAAGGCGCCGACCTCGATCAAGGTGCCACCGTCGCGCAGCAATGACAGCGACGGAGCGAAGCTGGCGGGATGACCCGTCGCGTCGACCACCACGTCGACCCCGCGCCCAGAGGTGAGATCGCGAACGAATGCGGCCGCGGCAGGGTCGGCTCCGCTAGCCACCAGGGTGTCGGTCGCGCCGAGATCGACACCCAGGGCGACGCGCGGCCCGAACGGGTCGATCGCAATCACGCGGGAGGCGCCCATCAAGCTGGCCTTCGCAACGTGGACGATGCCGACGGGACCAATGCCAACCACCGCGACGGTGTCACCTTCGCTGAACCCGCCGGGCCGCGGCATCTTCGCTGCCAGGTCGAGGCTGTGGGTGACGGCGAACAGCTCGGTGAGCACAGCAACGCCGGTCGGCAGGTCGTCGGGAACATGAAAGATCGGTGTGTGCGGACGGAGATAGAGAAACTCGGCCCACCCACCGAACAAGTGCGGTGCGTCTGAACATGTCATTGAATTGCCGTAGTTCTCCAGTCGGCGGCAGAAGTAGTAGGGGTAGTCGCCCCGACAGAACTCGCATTCACCGCACGCCCGGTTTGGTGCCGGCACAACGCGGTCGCCGACCTTCAGCGGCGAACCGTCGAAGGCTGTCGCCCCGCCGTCGCCGAGAGCCGCAACGACCCCCACGTTCTCGTGTCCCTGGATGATGGGGAATGGCGTCGACGACGCGTGATCGGTGCCCGCGTATTGCTGGGTCTCGCCGCGGAACGTGTGCTTGTCGGTGCCGCAGATCCCGGATGCCAGCATCTTCAGGAGCACGGCTCCGGGTTCGAGCTTTTCGGGGTAGGGAAAGCGTTGCAGCTCGAGCTGCCCCGGTGCGACGAGTGTTGCGGCGAGCACGTCGGTGGTCATCGCCGGATCGTACGCGCCGCGCTGCCAATCCGTGCGATGAGAGATGAGCCACCCGGCACCGCACATCTCTTATCGCGGCCGGGATTCGGCCAAGATTGCGATGTGGATGTGATGGCAGCGCTCGTCGAGCACGGGATGCTGCTGCAATCCGCCCGTGGTCCGCTGCCGAACGTCGCCGAGTTGATCGCCGGCGAGCCGATCAAGGGGAGTTGGTGGGGCCATCCACAAGGTCATGCCATCTTCAACGAGTTGCAATTGCTCGATGAGTCTCCCGATGTGGTTCGCCTGCGATTGGTGGGCGGCAAGGTGACGCTTGTTCACCGCAGGGTTTGGCCGGCCCTCGTGCGCGTTGCCGATCACTTTGCACCCAAGCAACTTGCCGCGCTACACGAAGAGCACACGCAATCCGGTGCCCATCGAGTGGTCGAGCAGCCGTTTCCCGAATGGGTCCCGGAAGACGTGATGCGCGCAGCCACCCAGCTGTCGGCCGACGACGCAGTCGCTCAACTCCCACCCTGTCTCCGCATGGGGTTGGCGTGAGGCGATCGGCGGGGCACACTATTCGGGTCGGAGGGGAGTAGCCCTCGGGATCGGTCGTCAACACGGCAGCAATAGCTGCCCGGCCCCCCGCCCGCCACCAGCGGGAGCAAGACCTTCGACTGTCCGTTGTTCGAGACAGTCGAAAGGTCTATTCCGTTGAACCTCATTGCTGCCACTGATCGTTCGCATTTCGTCGATCTCGACGTCTCCGCTGGCGCGTGGCTCGCGCTACTTGCCGTGATCGCGGCGATGTTGGGCATCGACCTGTATCGCCATCGCGAAGCACACGCACCGACACCGAAGCAAGCTGCCACCGAGTCGATCATCTGGGTGATGTGCGGGCTCGCCTTCGCCGGCGTGATCGCCATGACATTCGGCGGAGCCGCGTTCGGCGAGTTCATCAGCGGCTACCTGATCGAGAAATCGCTCAGCGTCGACAACGTCTTCGTGTGGTCGATGTTGTTTGCCACGTTGGCGGTCCCGCTGAAGTATCAACACCGCGTGCTGTTCTGGGGCATCTTCGGAGCGCTCACGTTGCGAGCGATCTTCATCATCTTGGGAAGCGCTCTGATCAGCAGGTTCTGGTGGCTGTTGCTCGTGTTCGGTGTCTTCTTGGTCTACACCGGTGCCAAGATCATCCGCCACCGCGACGACGAGGCCGACAGCGAATCGACCCGTGGGCTCGGCGTGCTACGCCGAGTCATGCCGGTGTCCGACGACCTCGACGGACAGAAGTTCTTCACCAAGATCAACGGTCGCCGCGCCGCAACACCCTTGCTCGCTGCCTTGTTCGTCGTCGAGGTCACCGACATCATCTTCGCCGTCGACTCGGTGCCGGCGATTTTGGCGGTGAGCAACGAGTCGTACCTCGTGTTCGCTTCCAACGCGTTCGCGATCCTCGGTCTGCGGGCGATGTACTTCCTGCTCGCCAACGCCAAAGAGCGGTTCCACTACCTCTCACACGCGCTCGGCGGCATCTTGATCTTCGTCGGCATCAAGATGACGGTCTCGCACTGGTTCCACATGAACACCTACGTGTCGCTGGCGATCATCGTGGCAATGCTGGTTGCTGCGATCGTGCTCAGTCAGCGGCGCCGGGCTGCGTGACGGTTTCGGTGATGACCGGAGGCGCCGCCGCCACCTTCTTCTTCGGCGGAGGAACGCCCACCGACGGCGCCTTGTCGGCCCATTCCGGCCAACGGCGGCGGCTGACAATGGACAACAGGCGCAGAAGCTTCATCGCCTTTTCATCCTCCTGCGCCGGCCGGGCGACGATCACTCCATCGGCGATCATCCGCGTGATCACTTCCTCACCGAGTTCGGTGCGCACGATCGTCAGCGTCCAGTCGTTGTCTTCGCCGATGCCTCCGGTGGCGATGTCACTGTGCTCGGCCGCGAAGTCGGGACAGCTCTTGCACCCCTCGCGTGTCCACTGGTGACATTCCTTGAGATCGATCTCGTGGTACGAGCCGTCCTTCATCCAGATCTGGAACACACCCTTGATGTTCATCTTCGCCATGTCGGCCTTCTTCAAGCCGTACTTGGCCTCGAACAACTCGGGGAAGATCGCATCGTCGAACGTCTTCGAACACAGCAGACCGATGTTGAACACGAACGGTTTGCCGACCTTGCCGGCCTTACGCTCCCACATCACCGGCGGCGACGACGTCTGACAGCCCATCCCGACCAACGCCAAGCGAGTCAGCCCGGCATCGAGCGCGTCTCGCAATGCCAGGGGATTGGCGCAGTACGTGTAACGGCTTCCTGCCGTGGCCAACACCTCATCGACGGTGCGGGCTAGAACCGGCTTGGCCTTCCACGCATCGTCTGGCTCGACGCCGCTGACCATCGCTGCTTCGATGTAGTCGTTCTGCAGCAGCCACACCAGCATCGCGGACACGAAGCCGCCGTCTTGGCCGCGTTCGTGCTGCGTCGTATCGGTAGCCCGGGTCAGCAGCAGTTGGCGCCAGATCCCGGCCATCTCGTCGGGCTCGCGGATGCGACCGAACAGGTGCATGTCGGCCGCGGTTTCCCACGCTCGGAATCGAGGACAGGCGCGGGTGCACGTGGTGCAGCCCTTCTCGCCGTGGATGCAGTTGTCGGGACCGAGCTCGTCTTCGAGGTGGAACGGCTTGTACTTGCCCTCTTCGTGTTCGTAGCCGATGACGTCGTGCGGGCACGTCACCACGCATCCGGCGCACCCCGTGCACAGCCCGGTGGTGATGACCTCTTCGTAGAGTTCTTTCCACTGTGCGGTCCAACGTTCAGCCCTGGCCGGCGGCGGCTCGGTCACAGTCATGGGTCGACTTTAGGTGTCACACCGCATCACTGCCCTCTTCGCCGGTGCGGATGCGAACGATTCGATCGACCTCGGTGACCCAGATCTTGCCGTCACCGATCTTGCCGGTCGCCGCCGCGTCGCGAATGGTGTCGACGTATTTGTCGGCCACGGCGTCGTCGGCGACCACTTGCACGCACACCTTCGGGACGTAGTCGATCATGTACTCGGCTCCGCGGTAGGTCTCACTGTGGCCGCCCTGGCGACCGAACCCGCGCACCTCGCTGACCGTCATTCCCTGTGCGCCGGCACCCTTCAACGCCTCCTTGATGTCGTCGATCTTGAAGGGCTTGACGATCGCTGTGATGAGCTTCATCGAGGCGTTCTCCGTGACGTTTTCGAGCGGCCGATGGGCCGTCGTCCCATGCAAGCTACCCCGACTGAATGTAGACCGAAAAAGGCAGCGTCCCCAGGCCATCTGCGGAAAGACAACCTGGGGACTGCTCCTGACATTGGGCGCCGTTGGGTGCGACGTCGCCCAGTGTTCTGGCCAGTCCCCGAAGGCACCGGCGGGGTTACTGTACGCGTGTCCAGCGGCTGGTGTACAGACACCAACTCACATTTTCCGAGAACTATCGCACGAAGAAACCCTGCTAGCGGGACCATTGCCACACAGGGTGGCGCACGACCGCCGGGTCACCGAACATGGCAATGTTTGGGAGGGCATGGACGACCGGCGTCACCATTGACGCCGATCGTGACCGTCACCATAAACAACGCACATTTCGCGACGATCGCTGCTCTGTTTCCAATGTCGCTCAATTGCGTGCGGCCAGCACAAACGATTGCGCTGACGTGCTATGCCGGGTCCCCGGCGAGGGCGGATGCGGCATCGATCGCCTCGTTGCTCAACATCCACCCGCGACTGCGCACCGTGACCACAGATTGCGGTCCCAGGGCGCGGCGGATCGCAACCAGGAGGCTGTCGCATCGTCGCTCGCTGAGATTGGTGAGGCTGGCGCGCCGAGCCAACTCGCGGCGGCTGATCACTCGTCCACGGTTGGCCAGCAGCACACTGAGAACCGACTGTTCCTGCTCCCCCAGCCGATACACGAGGGGGTTTGTGTGTCGTTCTGGGGAAGCAGGACCAGCAGTGGCCATGTCGCAAGACCTTACGAGTCAGAGGTTTCGCGTCGGTGTGGTACGTGTGAACGGAATGTAAAACAGTGACCCATGCCACCGGCGACGGACTCGTGCGGCGTTCGTCGCCACGTCAATACTGGTGCGATGGATCTGGCGTACACCCCCGAAACCGAGGCGTTTCGCGCCGAGATCCGCGAATGGCTCGCCGAGAATCTTCCCGCCGGCTGGGGTGAAACAGGCTTCGAGATGTCGCCCGACGAACGCAAGGCTTTCAACGAGCAATGGCCGAAGAAGCTGTATGCAGGTGGCTGGATCTGCGCGACATGGCCACAGGAATACGGCGGCAAGGGGCTCACCACAATGCAAGGTGTGGTGCTGGCAGAAGAGTTCGCACGGGTCAAGGCACCGATGCGGGCCGACTTCTTCGGCGACACGTTGGTCGGGCCGACGATCCTGCAGTGGGGTACCGAGGAGCAGAAGAAAGAGTTCCTGCCGCGGATCCTCAACGGCTCGGTGCGGTGGTGCCAAGGATTCAGCGAGCCCAACTCTGGCTCCGACCTGGCATCGCTGAAGACCACTGCCGTGCTCGATGGCGACGAGTGGATCATCAACGGTCAGAAGGTGTGGACCACTGGCGGGCATCACGCCGATTACTGCTTCTTGCTGACCCGCACCGATCCCGAGGCCCCGAAGCACAAGGGCATCTCGTACCTGCTGGTGCCGATGCGCCAAGACGGTGTGGAGGTTCGCGGGATCACGCAGCCCGACGGCACGGCTGAGTTTTGCGAGGTGTTCTTCACCAATGCGCATTGCCCGAAAGACAACGTCGTCGGCGGCGTCAACAACGGGTGGAAGGTGGCCAACTCGACCTTGGCGTTCGAGCGCGGCCAGTCGGCCACCACCGGCTACCGCCGCTTCGAGGACGAGTACAAGTTTCTGGTCGAACAGGCGGCGTCGAACGGTGTACTCACGAATCCTCTCGTTCGCCAACGCCTGACGAAGTACTACACCAAGATCCAACTGTTGCGAATCAACGGATTGCGATCGTTGTCGGCCACGTTGGCCGGCACGAAGGACCCTGGTGTGGCCGCGCTCGGGGCGACCAACAAGATGTTCTGGAGCGAGATGCACCAGGACGCGATGGAGCTTGCGCTCGACATCTTCGGTTCCTCGTCGATGCTGATCGACACCGGCCCTGCCGCGGGATCGTGGCCCGGTGCTGTCCGCGACAAACGTCGGGCCGGTTATCCGGTCAGTCCGATGCTCAGCGCGTTCTTCTTCAGCCGCAGCGAGACGATCTGGGGAGGCACGAGCCAGATCCAACGCAACCTCGTCGGCGAGCGCGTGCTCGGTCTGCCAAAAGAACCATCTTGATCCCAACTCCCGACGAAGCGCTGGACGGGCTGGCTGAGCTCGGTGACCCGACGCGGATGTTCACGAAGCCGTTCGTTCTCGTGACCACCGCAACGCTGGCGCTGTTCGTCTACATCGGCGTGATGGTTCCGCTGCTGCCGAGGCTGATCGAGGACAAGTTCGGCGGCAACGAGATCGACATCGGCCTGAACCTGGCGGTGTTCAGCATCGCCGCCATCCTGGTCCGGCCGAGGCTCGGCCGGTTCGCCGAGAAGCACGGTTTGCGATCGACGATGGTCAGCGGCGCGTGGCTGGCCGCCGTGGCCACTGCCGCGTGCACCTTCATCGACTCGCGGTGGGGCTTGCTGCCGTTGCGTTGTCTACAGGGGATCGGCGAGGCGTTCTTGTTCGTCGGCGCGGCCACGAAGATCAGCGATCTCGCTCCGCCGGGTCGTGGCGCGGAGGCAGCGAGCTACTTCTCGGTAGCGGTGTTCGGCGGGTTGGGAGTCGGTCCGGTCATCGGCGAATCGGTGATCGGCAAAGACCGGTTCGACGCCGGACTGTGGGTCGCTGCCGGCTTTGCCGCGTTGGCGTCGGCGCTGGCGATGTTGACGCCGAAAGGCGTGAGGCATCACGACGACGGCACCGGCGAGCGCGTTCCCCGGTTTTACCGAGCGGCCATCCCCACGGGGTTGGTGTTGGCGCTGGGTGTCGGTGGCTTCGTGACGTTCAGCGCGTTCATGCCCGACTACTCGGTGACCGTCGGGCTCGGCGGATCGAAGTGGGTGTTCGCCACATACGCGGGCGTCTGTCTGCTGATTCGCGTCGTTGCCGCAACCGTCCCCGACCGCATCGGGCATGCCCGTGCCGTCAGCATCGCCATGAGCTTCACCGGAGCCGGACTGACGATGCTGTTCTTGTGGCCGCGCCCCATTGGTGTGTTCATCAGCACGGTCATCGTCGGTATCGGAATCTCGTTCAACTATCCGTCGCTGATGGCTATGACGGTCAGTGCTATTCCCGAGCGCGAGAAGGTGCGGGCGATCTCGACGTTCACGATGTTCTTCGAGATCGGTACGGCCACGGGCGCGCTGATCTTCGGCACACTCGCCGATCTCACTACTAAGCGAACAGCATTCCTGGGTGGGGCAGTGTTTTGTTTCATCGGCTTGGTCGTGTTGTGGAAGGTTGCCGTGCCGCGAGGTCGGCCATACGTGGCTGTCTGAATTCCGCTAGTCAACTGGTGCCCTCCACGCCACAATGGCATGGTGATTCTCGACGACGAACACTGCTACCGGGCAGCGCAAAGCCGAGACAGCCGATTCGACGGGTGCTTCTTCACCGCGGTGAAAACGACCGGGATCTACTGCCGGCCCAGTTGCCCGGCGATGACGCCGAAGCGGCACAACGTTGAATTCTTCGTGACTGCGGCCGCCGCCCAGCAACACGGATATCGGGCGTGCAAGCGGTGCCGCCCCGACGCATCACCGGGTTCGCCGGAGTGGAACGTCCGCGCCGACGTGGTCGGCAGGGCTATGCGCCTGATCGCCGACGGGCTCGTCGATCGCGAGGGCGTCGGTGGCCTGGCGACGCGGCTGAACTACAGCGAACGCCAGATCAATCGACTGCTGACCACCGAGCTGGGTGCCGGCCCGTTGGCGCTCGCTCGGGCGCAACGCGCCCAAACAGCGCGGACGCTGATCGAGACCACCTCCATGCCGATCACACAGATTGCCTTCGCGGCAGGGTTCGCCAGCGTCCGGCAGTTCAACGACACGATCCGCGAAGTCTTTGCATCGTCACCGACCCAGCTGCGTGGATCTCGTCAACCCACTGTTGCCGGCGGAACGCTCTGTGTGCGCCTGCCCTACCGCGCACCGTTCCACAGCGAGTCGATCTTCGAATTCCTCGGTGACCGCGCTGTACCGGGCGTCGAGACGTGGGATGGCGCGACCTACCGGCGATCGTTGCGGCTGAACCACGGCAACGCGGTGATCGCAGTGTCGCCCGGCCCGACCGGGCCAGGGCCGAACGCGGTGATGTGCACGCTGCACCTCGACAACGTCGCCGATGCACAGGCCGCCGTCCAACGCTGCCGCCGAATGCTCGATCTCGACGCCGATCCCGACACCGTCGAGAGCCACTTTGCCGACGATCCGATCCTGTCGACCCTGATCCGCAAGCGCCCGGGCTTGCGCTCGCCAGGGCATCCTGATGGTGTCGAACTGCTCACCCGGGCCGTGCTCGGCCAGCAGGTTTCGGTCAAAGGAGCGCGCACTCTGGCATCGCGGTTGGTTGCAGCAATCGGCGAACCCCTCGCGGTTCCGGTCGAAGGCGTCACCCACACGTTCCCGTCAGCCGAGGCAATCGCCGGCTGCACAACGGCCGACTTTGCGATGCCCGGCGCCCGGTCCAAGGCGCTGATCAATGCCTGCGGGCAACTGGCTGCCGGAACAATCGTGATCGACGCCGGCAGCGACCGAGAAGAGATCTCCCGTCAGCTCGAAGCGCTGCCGGGGATCGGTCCGTGGACGGCCAGCTACGTCGCCCTGCGAGCGCTCGGGGATCCCGATGTTTTCTTGCCGACCGACATCGGCGTGCGAAATGCCCTGCGCCTTCTCGCGGCCGAGTCGAGTCCACGCGACGCCGTCAAACTCGCCGAGTCATGGCGACCATGGCGTTCATATGCGCTGCACCATCTGTGGGCCAGTCTGCAATGAAGGAGAACGAGATGTTTTACACCATCACCATGGACTCACCCGTCGGCACGCTCCACCTGATCGCTGGCGAGCGCGGTTTGCGCGCCATCCTCTGGGGTGCAGAAGACGCGGCTCGAATCGCCTCGGTCGACGAAGCAAACCCCGTCGAGGGCCGCACCGCCGTGCTCGAGCAGTCGGTGGCCCAACTCGAGGAGTACTTCGCCGGCGCACGGCGCGAATTCGACCTACCTCTCGATCCTTTGGGAACACCGTTCCAACACTCGGCGTGGATGGTGCTGCGAACCATTCCCTACGGGCGGACGATCAGCTATGGCGAGCAAGCGCGGCGGCTCGGCGATCCCAACAAGGCCCGCGCGGTCGGGGCTGCGAACGGCAAGAACCCACTCAGCATCGTCGTGCCTTGCCATCGGGTGATCGGCTCCACCGGTCACCTGACAGGTTTCGGCGGCGGCCTCGAAGCGAAGTCGTGGCTACTGGATCATGAACGTCAGCCGCGGCTGATCTGACCTCATCCCCCGTGGCGTGCCCGGGCCTGCTGCTCGCGTCGGGCCTTTGCGTCGGCCTGCCGTGCGAGCTTGGCCGCCTTGCGCTTGGCCTTGATCTCGTCGTCGGCTGTCGGCGGCGGCAACACGGTGATCTCTTCATGCTCGACCGGCGGAAGGGCCAGCGTCTCGTCGTGCTTCAACAACCGAGTCAGGGCAACGGAGGCGGCAGCCTCGCCGGCGACGGATCCGGCCATCATCAACCGCACCGTCGCAACACCATGCTTTTCGATCAGTGCCGGCGCGGCCTCGAGCAACTCGTCCTCGGTGGGATTCTCGGAGTGGTCGCCGAGGGCCTCGATGCAGTCGGCAAGGCATGGATCGCACAGCAACGTCGTGATCTGTTCGAGCCCGCCGTTCACACGCCCGCGTGCGGCGGTCGCCCGCATCGCCAGGGTGCGTGACGACGGTTCGGTGAAGCCACCTTCGCGTGCTCCACAGATCTCGTCGAGTGCTGTGCGGTGATCCTCGGGCAAGCTGGCCACCAACGTTTCGAGTTCGTCGTCGGTCATCGCCGTGAATGCCCTGTCGAGCAGCGTCAGGCCTTGCAGGCGGTTCTTCATCTGGTTCATCGGCAGTCGAGGCTACCCGCTCAGGCCGGAACGGTTCGGACCTCGATATATCGATCGAGTGGCATGACCTGGGTGATGAACTTCTGGAGGGTGACTGGCGTGATGCTGTCCAGCACGTCGGATCGGCTCTTGTACTGGGTGATCACTTCGGGTTTCGTCGGCGCTTTGACCAGCAGGTCACCGATCGATTGGTTGTCGAAATACGAGTAGGTGTTGCTCATCTCGGCAACCGCCGCGTCGAACTCGTCGTGCGTCGGTCCGACGTTGCGCAGCGAGGTGACGTCGCCGATCACGATCGAAGAGGTCTTCTCGATGGCCGTGGGATCGCCGGTGATGTTGAGGTAGGTCTCGACGGCCTCGTCGGGTTCTGTGTTGAGTCCCACGTATGCCGATGGAGAGTACGACGCACCGAGTTGTTCGCGGATGTGATCAGTCAGGCGTACGTTCAACACACTTGACAGAACGTCGGCGTAGACGGCATCAACCTCGGGATCGGGAATCGCCGTGTTCCAATCGACCGTCAACGAACCCTTGTCGCCGGTGCCGGCATGCACTTCCTTGGTGACGATCGTCGACGGCGGATCGATCTGAAAGTCCTTGTAGCGCTCGGTCGGTTTGCCGCCGGCGAGCGTGCCGATGTACCGCCGAGCCAAGTCGCGCGCGGTGTCGAGGTCGAAGTCTCCCGAAACCGCGAAGACCCAGTCACCGGCATTGCTGAACCGGTCGCGCCAGACGCGCTCGGTCGTCGGCAGATCAAGACCGGCCAATTGCGTGGCAGACGGAATCGCCTCGTACCGCAGTTCGGTTCCCCACCGCGCTTGCGAGTATGCGATGTACCCGGCGAGATCCGGGTCGGTCGTCGGATCATCGACGTACGACTGCAGCGAGCTCACGGTCGCGTCGAGTGCAACTTGATCGAAGCGCGGCTTGCTCATGTATTGGTTGACCATCTGGAAGAGCAGTTCGAGATCGTCGGTCGTCGACGAGCCCGAAAAATCCTCGCTGGTCTGGCCGATCGATGGGTCCAGCGCGACCGACGCATCTGACAACACGTTGTCGAGCTCCACAGGGTCGAGATCACCGAGCCCGCTCGACGTCACGACAGCGGCTGCATTGAGTGCCTCGGGAACGTCGGCGTCGGGGACCAATGAGAGTCCACCCGGGCTGGTTCCTGCGAGATAGACGTCGTTGTCGGCGATGCTGGTCGGGTTCAACACCACTCTGGCCCCATTGGCAAACGTCAGCATGGTCGGCGCAACGAACACGTCGTCGCTCTCGAGCGAATCGGTTGCAGTCTCAGTCACCGGATCGGGAGCGGTCATCAGTTCGGTTGCGCCCGCTGTCGCTTTCTCACGAGCGGCGAGGTCGATCGATGGGAGCGCAGCAAGTCTGGCGAGCACGTCCTCCTCACTCGGCGTGCCGGCGAGTGACTCGGGAGCGACCAGCATCACGTACGGAGCTGCGTTGCCCAGCAACTCGTTGAACGCCGAGCCAACAGCATCAGGGGTGACGTCGTCGTAGATCGCGCCGTAGACATGGAAGGTGGTGTCGGCATCCGGTATCGGTTGCCCGCTGAGGAAGTGGTCGATGTAGCGAGAGATGTAGTCGGAATCCTGGACCGTGTCGCTGCCGTCGAAGTCGGCCTGCAAGCCACTTCGATAGCTGCGTAGCGTTTGGTCGAACTCGACGGCATCGAAGCCGTAGCGGCGAACACGCTCGAACTCGGCCGTTAGCGCGTCAAGCGAGGCCTGCAATTGGCCCGGCTTGCCGCTGACCGTCACGCTCGGCGCGGCGAGCCGGCGGACGGAGCCGTTGTCGATGACGGCTGCGCTCGTGAACGGTGCCGTCCCACGCGAGACGTCGTCGTTGAGACGCTTGGCAATCATGTCGAACGCCAGCGCGATCAGGGTGTCGTGGCGAAGCGAGGCGACCGTACCGTCGACGAGATGTGGGCCCGGAAGAGTGATCGACGCGTCACCGGTGACCGCATCGGGATCAACCAGAACTTTGGCAGTTGGCACGCCGTATGCGGGCAGGGCCGGATCGGTTCGCTGTGGCGAGGTTCCACGGGGTTGCAGGGGCTCGAAGCGATCGCGGATCTCGGCTTCGATCTCGTCGGCGTCGATGTCGCCGACGACCATGATCGCAGCGTTGTCGGGCCTGTACCACGTGTCGTAGAAACGACGCAGCAGCTCGGGAGTCATTGCCTGGATCGCCGCGTCGGTACCAATCGGCAGGCGATGCTCGTACCCGGATCCGGTCAGCAGCATCGCCTCGCCGGCATTGCCAACTCTGCCCTCGAATGACTGATCGCCCTGGCGCCATTCATCGAGCACAACACCTTTCTCGCTCTCGACCTGATCTGGGTCGAGCGTTGCCGCAGACAGCCATTCCCGTAACACGTCTAGGCCGGTGCCGACGTTCGCCGACTGGCTGAGTGGCACGGTGAGTTCGAACACCGTTTCGTCGTATGACGTGTACGCGGTTACATCGGCACCGAATTGCATCCCGAAGCCTCGAAGGGTGTCGATCAAATCGTTCGCCGGGAACTGCGTCGTCCCGTTGAACATCATGTGCTCCAGAAAGTGAGCGGTTCCAGACTGATCACTGTCTTCCTGACCGGAGCCGGCATTGACCGCCAGCCGCATCTCCACGCTGTTACCGGGCTGCTGGTTGGATCGGATGTAGACGGTGAGCCCGTTCGACAAGGTCAGGATGCGGACGTTGGGGTCGTCGCCAACGCTGTCGCCACCGGCCGCATCGACCAGGCCTGTCGGTGACGCGTCTCGGGCGACGACTCCGGGATCCGTCGACGCGCATCCGCCGGTGAGCATCGCAACGACGATCACCCAATGCGTCCGCCGCCACCCTGTCCGCATTGCTCGCAACGCTAGCGGTACTGCGATGAGAGATGAGCCGCGTGAGCCGGCACGCCTTTGGCGTTCCGTCTCACCCACGATCCCAGACAGCGTCGCGATGCGAGATGAGCGGGCTGGGGCAGCTCCTCTCTCATCGCACGCGTTAAACGCGGTTACGTGGCCTGTGGCGCACGAGCCAGCCGATGATGATGCCCGCCGCTGCGGCGACGAGCATCACGATCCCTATGGGTGCCTGGGCGTCACCAACGGCGTATCCGACCCGGACCTTGTCTCTGTTGTCCAACGCGACCGCCACCAGCGCAACGACAATTGCAGCTAGGAACAGCCAGCGCAGCAATACGGCGAAATCGTGTCGATGGACTGCCCCGGAATTCTCGGCGATGTCCTCGCTCATTGTGGGTACCTCCGTGTTGATCTTTCGCCATGTGAGTACCCCGCGTCGTTGACGCTCAACCGCATGATCGCCGAGACCTGGACGGATCGTCCAATGAGCGCCGTAGCCTGAACCATCGCGGCCGGGGACTCCGTGGAGGAAGGGCAAAAACGCCTTTGATGAGGAGCTCAGCGTCGATGTGACCTGCCGATTGGTGCTTTGGCGATGTTTCGCCCACGATGCCGACCGCCCCGCCACGTCCACAGATCGCTGGTTGTAACGTGACGCGATCAGTTGACGAGACGTACTACAAGGGAATGCTCGATGTGTTGCCGGAGCGCGTCATTCGCTTCAGGCTGCCCGATCTGACCATCCTGTATTGCAATGCGGCGTGGTCCAACAGCCACCATCTCACGCCGGCCGAGGCCATCGGCCGAACGATGGACGAACTGTTATCGCCGGCTGCTCGAGCCGACCTCGAGCTGCAGCTCGTTCAGCTGAGCCCCGAGAACACCCTGGTTCGCGACCCCATAGCGCGCCCTACGCCCAACGCTCCTGGCCGATGGCTCGAATGGGTCGATCAATACCTGCCGAGTGCTGATGGAGCCGAGGTCCTCGCCGTCGGGCGCGATGTCACTGATCGGCATATCGCCCAGTTGTTCCTGGCCGAGAGCGAAGCCCGATTCCGAGAGCTCTCCGACAACTCTGCCGACGTCGTGTGGCGCTTCTTCACCGAGCCGTATCCACACTTCGACTACCTGAGCCCATCGATCGAGAAGATCCTCGGCTACCCAGCTGCAATCTTTCTCGCGGACTTCAATCGACTCCTCGAAATCCTCGACCACTACGGCAGGGAGCTCATTCGCCGATCATTGGCCGGCGAACCGATGCCGATGCGCTACGACCTTCGGTACCGCTGCGCGGACGGTTCAACCGTGATCTTCGAGACGCAGACCACCGATATCCCCGGCGGCATGCAGGGCGTGAGCCGCGACGTCACCGAACTGCGCAGCCTGCAGGAAAGCCTGGCGGCGCGCGCCTTACGAGATCCTCTCACCGGGTTGGCCAACCGACACCTGTTCAACGAGCTACTCGAAGTCGCGTTGGCGCGCACCAAGCGCAGCGGTCTGCCGCTGGCAGTGGCGTTCCTCGACCTCGACGGCCTCAAGATCGTCAACGACACCTATGGCCACGATGCCGGCGACTTCGTGCTGTGCGAGACCGCCCGGCGACTGGTGTTGCTCACCCGGTCTGCCGACGTCGTGGCCCGGCTCGGTGGCGACGAGTTCGTCATCGTGTACGAACCGAATGACGTCGGCGCGGACAACCTCATCTCACGCATCCGCGAGACCTTGTCGGCTCCCATCATTGTCAGTGAAACGATCTCAGTGCTTTGCACGGCAAGCATCGGCCACGCAGATACACGCACCGTTGGCCGCGACCCGGCGATTCTCCTGGCGACGGCCGATATGGCGATGTACGAGTCGAAACGGGCACGCGACCGCAATTTTTGATCGTCGGCATCCCTCAAGAAGCGTCCTACTCGGTTGTCGAACTCGATGGCCTGCCCAATCGGCCGGTTGATCGTCACATGGCTCGAAACCGACAGCAGCTGCGAGGCCCGTCACGAAATCTCCGGATGCACCGGATATTTCGTGACATGCCTCACCACGCCGGCCGAATTCCCGCCGCTACACCCGAAGTGTTGCCCCCCGCACCACGCACGTGCGGAGCGACAACACCTCGACCGCTGGGCCTCCTTCCACCAACGCATACGGCTGATTGGGGGCGCCAAGCGCCGAGATCGTCGCTGGTATTCGAGCAGCGTGGCGCCCAGATGGCTGTGATCGGTGGTTGTGAAGAGCCGTGGTACGACCTGGTCTCCGTTTGATGCGGCAGAGCGACGCCGGTCACGAAAGGTCAGGATGCGCCGGGCGACTCTCGTGACGTGCCTCGGTCACGGAGGCGTGATGACGAACTTGAAGAACAGAAACCCGAACGCGACGGCGCCGATAGGTGCAGTGAGACGCATACCCCATACCTCAACCCAGGTCCGGTCGTGAGACCACTTGGCGATTGATGTCCGCCACGCCCACGGGGCCATGAAAGCCCAGAAGATCGAGCCGAGCCCGAGGAACCAGAGCAACGTTGCGTAGTCGGATGCGATCACTCGGTCCCGTCAACTCGCTCTCTCATCGCGGCTTGATCTGCGGCGCCCTCGGCATGATTCGAACATGCGACACACGGTTCCGGAAACCGATGCTCTATCCCCTGAGCTACGAGGGCGGGATGTCAGGGAGGATACCCACGAACGTTCGTCGGTCGTGCAGGGGCCAGCGAATCCAGCATGTCGAACGAATACGTACACGAGTACGATCGCCTCTTCATGGCTGATCCCCTCGTCATCGTGGCCGACCTGCTGGCACCGGCGTTTGCCGCGGTTGCGGGCACCGACGAGGCGGTGGATCCGGTGGTGCGCCCGAGCGACCGAGCCGATGCTCAAGCCAACGGTGCACTCGCGCTCGCGAAGACACTTGGTCGCAAGCCGCGCGATGTGGCCGACGACGTTGTCGCTGCTGCGAGTCTGGCCGGAAAGGCGACCGTCGAAGTTGCCGGGCCTGGCTTCATCAACGTCACCTTCGACGAAGCG